>JBBIMC010000042.1:0-9361 GCA_037444605.1 Mycoplasmatota bacterium
CTCCAAGAACGAATCACCTCAACTAAACATGGTTCAATTACCTCCATTCAAGCGATTTACGTGCCTGCCGATGACTACACAGACCCAGCACCCGCAACGACATTCTCGCATTTGGATGCGACAACGAACCTTTCGAGAAAACTCACAGAAATCGGGATTTATCCCGCCGTGGATCCTCTCGCGTCAACTTCTCGTGCTTTAGCACCTCATATCGTTGGTAAAGAACATTATGAAGTCGCACGTACCGTCCAAAAGATGATTCAACGCTATCATGAACTCTTAGATATCATCGCGATTTTGGGGATGGATGAACTCACCGATGAAGATAAACTCATCGTCCATCGTGCACGTCGCTTGCAAAACTATCTTTCCCAAAATACCCACGTGGCTGAACAGTTTACGGGTGTTCCCGGATCTTTCGTACCTTTAAAGGATACCATTCGTGGGTTTAGAGAAATCATCGATGGTAAACACGACAATCTCCCCGAAGAAGCATTTATGATGGTGGGAACGATCGAAGAAGCCGTGAAGAAGGCGAAGACATTATGATTTTTAAAGTACTCACCCAACAAGGAAAGACCATGACGGATGAAATCAATTTCGCCGTTGTCAAAAATCAAGATGGTGAAATTGGTATTTTGGACAATCATTTACCGATTGTCATCTCGATCACAGAAGGTCACATACGCCTTGAACAAGGCGAAAAGATCACGTATCTTGTGGTAGAGCAAGCCCTTGTTGAATTCAAAGATCACGAGCTTTCCATTCTTGCATTAAGTGCTCAGATGGGACAAACCCTAGAACAAGCACGCCATGCATTCGATGCAGCCAAGAAAGAAACACTAGAAATAACAAAGAAAGAAAACATTGACTTCTTTAAACTCGAAAAAGAACTTAAAGAGAACATCAAGAAGAGTAAAGCCGGTCAACTCTAAGGAGGGTTTTCATGGATGATTTAATCTATTTTGTGTCTCTTATCACCTTCTTTGCGATCTCATTACGTATTTTAAGAGCACTGCATATTGAAAATCAATTTGAAAAATTTAAGTTATGGGAAATCAAGGCTGCCTATTTTCTAGGGGCACTCATCATGGGGCACATGCTCGCAGAAGTGATGGTTCGAATTTCCTTATTACTGACAGACTACTTCAATTAGCATAGGACAACCTATGCTTTTTTACAAGGTGAAACATGAAAAAAATAATTGTCCTCATCTTTACATTGTTCATCAGTATGACACTTACCGCATGCGAAGCATGGCAAGATTTTACTGAGGAATTAAATGCATTAGAAGACACATTGCTCAATCAAATCCCCGAATACCTAAACGCTGACTTTCAGGTGAATTTAGATGATCGCTACCGGGTGACCTACGAAGTCGATGGCGTCGTTTTTGAAGATATGTATCTTTATACCTCACCTTTTTATGATCGTGAAGTCGATGTCACATTGAAGGTCTCTAGGGGAACCTCAGAAGTTGAATTCTCCAAAAAGGTTACTCTTTTATCCAACGATTCGGGACATAATCATTATCAGATAAAGATCACAAGAGACATCCCCGGTGAAATCATTCAACTAGATACCTATATCGGGATTAGCGTTGAAGTCAAATGGATTAAAAACGGGATGACGACCACTGAAGTGACCACCGATGAGGTTAAGCTTCGCGGAAGAGGAAATTCCACGTGGTACGCTTATCCGAAGAAACCATACCGGATGCGTTTTGACAAGAATACGTCCATTTTAGGTATGCCAGAAGCGAAGAACTATGTGTTACTTGCAGAATATGCCGATCAATCATTAATGAGAAATGCTGTGGCCCATAAAATGGCTCACCTCTTTACTCATCTGAATTATGCACTACAGATTCGCTTTGTTGACCTCTATGTTGATGATCTTTATCAAGGGGTTTACGTATTAACTGAACAGGTTGAAGTCCATCCCAACAAACTCTATTTTGAAACCCTGCCTGGCGTGATTGATACCGGTTATTTCTTTGAACTTGATATGCGCTTTTATGAATGGCAATTAGAAGAAGGTAATGGGTGGTTTTTAGTCGATCGTCACCCTTATGAAATCAAAGAACCGGATCCGGAAGATCCAGCCTATCTCGATGCACAAGGAGAATTTCTCCAAAACTATATGTACCGCATGGAATATGGTTTGACCGTGATTGGGGATTATGAAGAATATTTGGATGTCGATAACGCGATTGATTTCTTCTTAATCTATGAAATTGCCAAAAATGTGGATGTCGGTTGGAGTTCAGTCTTCATGATGAAAGAACAAGGAGGCAGAATCGAATTTGGCCCGATATGGGACTTTGACTTTGCCTTTGGTAATGCGGATTATATCGATTATGGTCCTGAAAATTGGTATGGTATGCGCGATTGGAAAAATCGTTTATTTATGCTCATGATGGATAGACCAGAAATCAGAGAACGCTTTAAGCTTCGCTATCAGTGGTATATCGAGGAAGTGTTCCCTGAAATGATCGCGATGATTCCAGTTTTAGGTGAATCTATTGCCGGGCAAGCAGAACATAACTTTGAAAAATGGCCACGCTATGGCATCTATGTATGGCCCAATCCACCTGAAATGTTAGAAGCCAACACGCATGAGAAACAAATTACCTATCTGCTTGAGTATCTTGAGATAAGAAGTTTTTGGATTCTAGAAGAATTGGATAGTACACGATATAGTCAAGGCAATTTTGGTGATTAAAAAAAACTACTCATCAATCAAGAGTAGTTTAGGTTCAAGTGCTTCATAAGCAATGAGTAAATGAAAGATTTCCTGGATGGAGGATGTCTCAGCTTTTAAGTAGAGCTGATATGAGACCACATCTGTGAAGTCTTTTTTTGTTGTTACAACACGTTCATTTAAGTAGTGATCGATCTCATTGATATGGCTATAAGAGAAGGTGATACGATAGGTGTCAACGAACTTCTGGTGATAGAAACGAGCTTCCTTCATCACATCGGATGCCGCTTTGGTATAGGCACGAACTAATCCGCCTGCACCGAGCTTTATACCCCCATAATAACGAATCACAACGCAGAGGATGTTCGTGACATCATAGTGCTTTAAAACGTCTAAAATGGGCACACCTGCCGTTCTAGAAGGTTCACCATCATCATCTGCAGTTTGTTGTTCCTGATGATCCCCAAAAAGGGAGGCAGTGCAGTAATGGGTGGCTTTAGGATATTCAAATCGTAAATCGCGCAATATCATATCTTTATCTTCTGGTGTGTGTAAAGGAAAAATAAGTCCGATAAACCTTGACTTTTGAATCTCAAATTCAATGCTGACTTTTTCTTTCAAATAGCGCAATTTCATCACCAATATCAGTATAGCATATTTATTTTTATTTCAATTTATGATAGCATAGTAATGCTTGCATAGCATGGGGGTAACCATGAAAACATTAATTGTTGACACATCCACAGGTGGGTTAGATTATTATGACAAACCGCACCAAGTGGCGATTTTACGCATTAAGATCTTCATCCATGATAAAGGATACTTAGATGGCTCTGAGCTTAAAGCAGAGGCCTTTTATCAATTGCTTCACGATCATCCCGATATGGTTCCTAAAACGAGTCAACCTTCGATTGGAGAAGTGATCCAGTTTTTTGAAGACCTCTATGAAAAGGGATATAATACGTTTTTCGTGACCACACTCGCATCTGTACTTTCAGGAACCCATAATGCCATTAAACTGGCTAGTGAAGAATTGAAAGATAAAATGACGATTCGCGTTTTTGATACAAGAACGGTGTGCTTCTCAGAAGGCATTTTTGCATTAGAAGCAGATAAGATGTTACAAGAAGGAAAGTCACTTGATGAGATTGAAGATAGACTCACCAAGATGAGAGAACAAAACACGATTTTCTTTGCTGTGGATTCACTCACGCATCTCGTGTTAAACGGAAGACTCTCAGGGGCTCAAGCGTTTATGGGAAAACTCTTAAAGATTAAACCCATTTTGCAGGTTCAAAACTCAGGTCATATCGTCTCTGTTGAAAAGGTTAGAAATATAAAAAATGCCTTATCCATGATTGCAGACAAGGTAAAAGACTATGTGAATGGTCGTCCGTATGAAGCCTATATTTTATATACGGGAAACCCTGGACTCCACGAACACTTTGTACAGACACTCCGTGAAGAACTTGGTTTAGAGGGCCTTTATGAAGCACCATCAACACCCGTGGTCGGTGCCCACATCGGACCTGATGTGATTGGTATTGGTGTATTTATTAAAGATGAAAAATAAACACAGCACGTGCGCTGTGTTATTTTTTTGGACGATAACTCATCATGACAAGATCTTTCTCATACTTAATATCGATAAGATTTAATTTCACGTCTTGATGATGTTTAAATAAAGGGATACCCGAACCAAGGATTTTTGGGATCAGTGTGATGATGTATTGATCGATCAAGTTTTCCTTCATCAATAGATCGATGATTTCAGCACCACCGACAAGCCAAATATGTTTTCCTTGACGTGATTGTAGTGTACGAATGACTGAAATACTATCATTGACGAAAAAGATGGAATCTTGATTTTCATACCTAGTTCGACTGATGACATAAGTGCTTTTATCTGGATAAGGCCAACTGTCCATATGATTTAAAAGCCAAGTATAAGTCTTTCGTCCCATGATAATGGTATCTATCTCGTTCATCAAGTCTTGATACGCTTTTTGGGGAACTTGATAATCATCATACCCATCTAGAAAAGATAAATCATCCTCATTTCCCGCAATAAATCCATCCAAAGACATCGCGATATATAAAATGACTTCACGCACCATAATCACCTCTTATCTTATCCTATCATCTTTTTTATCATAACAAAAGATTAACGACTTAATTGAGAATAAGGGTCAAAAATCCATGGTATAATGATTACGGTGAAAAAAATGAGCAATATCAATTTAGCAAAAAAAGTCATTAGTATCTTAAAACAAAACGGTTATGAAGCATATATGGTTGGTGGTGTCGTCAGAGACTATCTTTTAAAGATGCCTGTTTCAGATATCGATATCACGACCAATGCGAAACCTTATCAGGTATCAAAACTCTTTAAGACAAAACCCACTGGGGTTAAATACGGTACAGTCACGGTCTATTTAGGGACAAATGCGTTTGAAGTGACCACCTATCGCATCGAATCTGAATATCAGGATAATCGTCATCCCGAAGAAGTGAGTTTTGAAGCAACCGTTGAAGATGATGTCAAACGTCGTGATTTTACCATCAATGGTATGCTCATGACGGAAGCATTAGAAATTATCGATTATGTCGGTGGAAAAGCTGACCTTCAAGCGAAAATGATTAAGACGATTGGCAATCCAATCGACCGGTTTAATGAAGATGCGTTACGAATCATTCGAGCATTTTATTTCCAGGCTAAATTAGGCTTTCAAATCGATAAGGAAACCAGAGAAGCAATCCATACATTAAGAGGTAAACTCTTAGAGATATCAAATGAACGCATCCTCATGGAAATGATTAAGATGTTCAAGGGACCTTATTTAAAGAAAGCGATTCATACGATGATTACAACAGGGGTTCATGAAGTATTGCCAGGGTTAAAAGAAGGCTTACTTTATGTGAATACTCTTGAAGAGATGCCTTATATTGATAACTTCTTTACTCTTTCTTTTGCTCTTCATGGGAACATCCCGAATGAATGGAAGTTTTCCAATAAGCATCGCCATCGCTATGAGATTGGTGCTTATTTAGCAAAACAGCCACAACCTTTTGATCCTTATACCCTCTATACCTATGGATTAGACCTCTGTTTACTAGGTAACCGAATTGCATATATCTTAGGATATGCCCCCAATCTCAAACAAACAATCGAAAAAGAGTATCAACAACTGCCTATCCAAAGTGATTTAGATCTCAAGTTATCAGCCACTGAACTGATTGAAACCGTAGGTAAAAAAGCAGGAGCTTGGGTCAAACAACTTCAGACCAAGATGGTCATTGAAATCTTAAATCGTCGGTTAATCAATGAAAAAGATGCCCTCAAGGCATACGCTCTATCAGAGCAAAAGGAGTGATATGATGGAACTCAATGTCAATCAAACTTACATGATCATCGCGAAAGTCGAGTCGATCAATACCGGTGCCCATTTTTCCAATACCACCGTGATGACCACCCAAGGTGAACACATCAACCTAAAACTTGATTTTGAACAACTTCCCTTACTTCAAATGGGCAAAGTCTATCAGTTTAAAGCGTTAGCTGTGGTAAAAATCGAAGATGAACTCGTATTAAAGTGCTTAGAAATTACCCCCGCTGAAGAAGTACTAAACGATGAAGCCCTGGAAGAAATCTTAGAAAAGTTTTACGTGTATGCACCTCTCCCCATGATGCAGATCAAACGTGGAATTGAATCTTACTTAAATAAGATCGAAAATGATGTGATCAAGAAAATCACTAAAAAGATTTATAAAGAAAACGAAAAAGCCTTTTATCTTCATCCAGCAGCCACCAAATTTCATCATGCGTATGTCGGAGGTTTATCCCATCATACGTATACGATGTTAAAATTGATTGATCCCTTCATTCATGTCTATCCCTACTTAAATCGGGATCTTCTCTATGCAGGAACAATTCTACACGACATGTCTAAAATCGATGAAATTAGCGGTGTCGATGGTGAATACACCAAAGAAGGACTCCTGTTAGGTCATCTTGTCATGCAGACGGTCGATATCGATCGCGTCGCGCGTGAATTCTCTTTTGAAAATACAGAAGAAGTTTTGATGCTTAAGCACATGATTATCTCTCATCACGGTCAATATAATTTTGGATCACCTAAACGTCCTCAAACCGGTGAAGCATTACTTCTGTGGTTCATCGATACCATCGACTCGAAATTCACCGTCTTAGGTGAAGCTTTTGATGAAACGATGGAAGGCACATTTACTTCGATGCTATCTGTCATGGATAAGATGAAATTCTATAAGCATTCGATTAAAAAGTAAAAAAAGCGGTTCGCCGCTTTTTCTATTATAGAATAAAAAAACGGCTAACGAATTAGCCGTTTTGTTCATTATAGACCTGAGTGTAAGACATCAAACCAACTGCCATAAAGGTCAGCATAGTTTTGATCGTAGACACCATTCATCGATAAGAGATATCCATCTAATTGACGAAGGTTGATTTCACGTACGGTTTGGAAACGAACTGCACTTGCAGGATTGACAAATTCAACATCTTGAACGAGTTGGAAAATGAGTTCTCTTTGCATGTAAGTTCCTTGGTAACGAGAAAGTACTGGAGTTAAATAGTTATTGACTGCAGTTTGAACAGCGGTGGGAAGAACGACGCCTTCATCACTCTTTTGTTCAGTTAAGTAGAACTGAATTTGAGATGCGGTTAATGTTTCTGAATCTTCGTTATAAACGTTTAATGTTTCATCAGAAGAAGAGACATACTTACCATCTTCATCATCAGCAGCGCTGAAGACTGCAGAAGTCTTCGTACCTGTAGAGGTTGCAAGAATTAAATGCCAACCGAAATCTGACATGACTTCATCTAAGGCAGCTTCTGTAATGACTGTACCATAGAGGTCTAAGAGTGGGAATTTAGAGTCATCATCAGGCATTTCTTCTAACTGTTGATGTAAGACCATCGCACGGTTGTAGAAGACTGGATCTAAAACGGATTGTCCGGTAATCAAGTTAGAAGTATTGGTGATCGCACTTGAAATGTTTTCAAACTTGAGGTAGAAACCAAGTTGACGGTATTCAGCCCATAATTGTTCAATTTGATAATCGAATGGTGGGGTGACACTGCCACGTAAGATACGACCTGAGTTGTTAAATTCAGTTGCAATCGCCGTTAATCCTGCCGCAAATCCAGTGTAATTGCCAAGGCGATCATAGATGAGTTCAACGAGTTCAACTAAACCATCTTTGACATCTTGTGCGGATGCTGGATCAAGTTTATCTAAGTAATCTTGAGGATTATCAGGAGAACCATCGCCATTTTCATCGAAGTAAACGAGTAAGTGGCTAACATTGATCGACTTGAAGTTGTTGTATTGGAGTTCTGCGAGGTCAGCAAGTTTTTCATAGATGGTGTAATCTTCTGTGCTATAGTGAGCATCAAGATCATCTAAATATTGTTGTCTGAGTTCTGGGTAGACATAGAGTTGGTTGACAGCTTCTGTATTGGTCTTCGCACCAAAGGCAAGAAGTAAGAACTTTTCACGACCCATGGATGCTGGGAAACCAGCAGATGCGAAGTTATCCGCAGAGAATTGGCTGATGATATCTTCGAACTGTTGTTGGAAGGTATCCATATCTTCTTCGGTGACGGTGTATTCATCAGAAGCAGAGAGTACTTTGTTAGAAACTAAGTCTAAAGATAAGTTAATACCATAAGACTGTTCTAAACGCGCATAGAAATCATCCACTAAAATGTTTTTACCATCGATAACGGCAATCACATCACCGCTCTTATCTTTGGCTTCGCCTTCATAACCATAGGATTGTTCATAGAATGTACGAACCACACGGTCATAAATAACGAGTTCTTTTTCATCATAGAGGGCGGAAACTTTCGCGGTAATATAACCAGATGTGAGTTTGCTATCGAAGAGGTCTGCAAAGACTTCATCTTTCACTGTGGTTGCTTCAGGGGTATCAGCGAAAATTTCTAGATCAGGATCTTCAGGATCTTCGATCAAGATGCCTTCTTCAGAAGCGGATTCATCAGAAAGTTTATACACTAAGTAACGTGCACTTCCGAATGTTTGAACGCGTGAAGAGAATGGTTTTTCAGTTGCTAAATCTTCAATGTCTTCCATATTGGCTTCAGCAGTTAAGGTGACATAGACGTGATTTCTTAAACTTGAATTGACATCGTTTAAGTCATCATAAGTCCAAGTCGCATCAAATTCAGAACCTGCTTGACCCACGATAGAACCATCAATCGCGATTTCAACTTTATTGGCTGGATTTAAAATGTTATAGATGTTAACAAATTCTTCTTTAACTTGTGCTGCAGTTAAAGCTTCATCAGGTAAACCAGTTTCTCTTGTGGTAGAGATGACATAACGTTTGTAATAGTTTTCATAGTCAGCCACGCTGAGTTGTGAACGATCTTCACGATCGACACCGAGTTTACCAAGTAAACCTAAATCATCAAGAATGTCCACGATGTGGCCATAACCTGTGGGAGTTTCATCGGTTAAATCGACATAACCAGGTTGTCCAACAGCGATACGAATATCGGGAATCTTATACCATAAACCTTTAGAATCAGACTTGATGCTGGTTTGGTATAATGCCGCATTGGCTTCATTTAAGTTAATGAAACGAATGACGAGGG
>JBBIMC010000043.1:0-294 GCA_037444605.1 Mycoplasmatota bacterium
CCTCTATCCCTTCTCTACCATCTTTAGTGGAATTCAAAAGTTGATTACCCGTGGTATTAAGGAAGAAGATGGACCAAGTATCACTGAAGAAGAGTTGTTGACCTATGTGAGTGAAGTTTAACAAGAGGGTGGTATCAACGAAAATGAAGGTGAACTTATTCGAAACGTCATCGATTTCGATGACTTAAAGATTGAAGAAATCTTCACACCTCGTGTCAATGTGGTTGCGATATCCGATAAAGAAGACATCAAACGCATCATTTATCTTTTCAAACATAGTGGATATTCAAGACT
>JBBIMC010000043.1:398-9100 GCA_037444605.1 Mycoplasmatota bacterium
AACCTCCTGTGTTTGTCACAGAATATATGAAAGTCTCCAATTTGCTTGATTTACTTCAAGAAAACAAGGCCCATATGGCCATTGTGAAGGATGAATTTGGAGGTACCTTAGGGATTGTCACGATGGAGGACATCTTGGAAGAAATCGTCGGTGACATTTGGGATGAACATGATGAAATTGTTGAGCAGATCGTAAAGATTGATGAGCAACATTACAAGGTCAAAGGTTATGCTGATATCGATGACGTATTTGAAGAATTAGGTATTGAAGAGGAAATGGATTTTTCAACGATTAATGGATGGGTTCAAGATGAATTAGGTAAAATCCCCATGGTCGGTGAATCATTCCATTATAAAAATCTACTCGTGACAGTCACCTCAGCGGATACGAAGAAAGTGCTAGAAGTTACGATCGATGTTGAAGATATCGAACCAGAGATGCAAGAATATATTGAAGAATAGAGCTAAAAGGCTCTATTTTTTTATGGAAAAAGGTTCGTGATTTCACCCAGATGTGTAAAATCCCGAACCCAAAATAAAGGAGGTCTCCATTAAAACAAAACGCACATGTGAAGGCACATGTGCATTTATTGTTTAATTATTTAACTGAATCGCCAGCAAAACCGAAGACAAGTCCTAATACTTGATAATATTCTTCAGTGGATACTGTGACACCTGCAGGAACGTTTTCAGCAGCATTTGTGCTCCAACCGTTTGCAATAATATCGTCAGTAATTAAGTTTGCTTGTTCAAACCATTCAAGCTTGTTGTTTGCGGTTAACCATGCTTGATAGTCTGTATCATTAGTAGCACCTGAAGTTGCATAGTGCATATGATATGCATAACCTAATTCTTGCTTAGTTTGTGCGTTCCATTCGAATACGTCAGCAGCAGTTCCTCTCTTCTTTTGAAGAGTATCGAGCATTAAGGAGACGATTTCGCCTTTAGCATTAAGCACTAATTCTGCACTGTAAAGGTTTGTTCCATCCGCTAAAATCGCAACGAATTTACCAGCTTTAGCATTTTCTAAAGCCTTTTTAGCAACTGAACTGTAGCTATCGGTAATTGATGCACCTGTGACGTTGTCGATGTCGCCATCTTCATTTACGGTAACAGCATCAACACCATTTTCTAACCAGAATGCTTCGATCGCTGCAGCTTGTTCATACCATTCTTTACCGATAGGTGAAGCTGCCTTCATACCATATGCATCACCAAGTTCTTTCTTGGTTTGTGCATTAAATGAGAATGAGTAAGTAGGTTCTTCAACAGTACCACCAACAGTTCTTGTTCCTTGACGTGTGTCAATGTTATAAGCTACAACTTTACCTTTTTCAATGGTGACTGTGACAAATACGACTTGTGGAGCGTTTCTGGATACGCTAACTTCGTATGCTAAGAATTCACCATCAACTGGATATTCACGTTCTTCGCAGGCAAATAAGCCAATTGCAAGAAACGCAATAAAAAAGAATGCAATTAATTTTTTCATCTCTATTTAATTCCTCCTATGAATTGTTTCATTACGCTTTAATTATACAAAATTGTCAAATAATTTGCAATCCATTTTTAAGATTAAATCGATAAAAGCGTTTACCTACTTTAGATAGTTTAATTTATTAATTAAATCGAATAATAATGCTTTTATTATCGTACTTTTATGATACAATAATTAAGCGGAAAGGTAAGGTTGACATGAATAAGTCCTATTTAAACGAACGTCAAAAACGCATCAGAAACTTCTCCATCATCGCTCATATTGATCACGGTAAGTCAACCCTTGCCGATCGTCTTTTACAACGCACGAATACCGTCAGTGATCGCGAAATGAAAGAACAGCTTCTAGATTCTATGGATCTAGAAAGAGAACGCGGGATCACGATCAAACTCAACGCGGTTGAAATGCTATATAAAGCAAAAGATGGCCAAGACTATATCATGCATTTAATCGATACCCCAGGTCACGTCGACTTCACCTATGAAGTGTCACGTTCTCTGGCTGCGTGCGAAGGTGCAATTCTTGTCGTTGATGCAGCACAAGGTATTGAAGCACAGACCTTAGCGAATGTCTATCTAGCCATTGATAATGATCTTGAAATCATCCCAGTCATCAATAAAATTGATTTACCCTCTGCTGAACCTGAGAAGGTCAAAAAAGAAATTGAAGATATTATTGGATTGCCAGCAGAAGATGCAGTATTAGCATCTGCCAAAGAAGGCATCGGGATCGATGAAATTCTTGAACGGATCGTCAAGGATGTTCCAGCACCACAAGGTGATGCCAATGCACCACTTCAAGCTCTTGTTTTTGATTCCTATTTTGATGCCTATAAAGGCGTTATTCCCAGCATTCGTATCGTGAATGGGACCGTCCAAAAAGGGGATATCATCCAGTTTATGGCAACCAATGCATCCTATGAAGTCATTGAAGTGGGTGTCTTAACACCGAAGATTGTTAAACGTGATATCTTAGGTCCAGGTGATGTAGGTTATTTAGTGGCTTCAATTAAAGATATCAATACCGTACGTGTAGGGGATACGATCACCTATAAAGAGCATCGTGCCAAAGAAGCGCTTCCTGGGTATCGCACCATGAATAGTGTCGTTTTCTGTGGACTCTATCCGATTGACTCTGATCAATTTGGCGACTTAAAAGATGCGCTTGATAAACTTAAACTCAATGATGCCTCACTCCTCTATGAACCAGAAACATCCCAAGCTTTAGGTTTTGGATTCCGTACCGGATTCTTAGGATTGTTGCACATGGATATTATCCAAGAGCGTATTCGTCGTGAATTCCATATCGATTTGATTGCGACTGCACCATCCGTAATTTACCATGTATATTTAACCGATGGGACAACGATCACCATCGATAATCCATCAAAACTTCCTGACCCACAACGCATTGAACGGATTGAAGAACCCTACATCCGAGCCTCCATCATGTCACCCAAAGAATACGTTGGTGCCATCATGGATATCTCACAAAAAAAGCGTGGTATCTTTGGTGATATGAAGTATATCGATGCCAATCGTGTCCACATTCATTATGATTTACCTCTCTCTGAAATCGTTTATGATTTCTTCGATAAGCTCAAATCATCCACCAAAGGATATGCCTCATTTGACTATGAAATGGCAGGCTATAAGCCATCCAATTTGATGAAAATGGACATCTTACTTAATGGTGAGGTCGTCGATGCTTTGTCTCTGATCGTCCATCGAGAATTCGCATATAATCGTGGGAAGGCTATTTGTGAAAAAATGGTCGAACTCATTCCACGACAAATGTTTGAAATCCCTGTACAAGCAGCCATAGGAAATAAGGTTATTGCCCGTGAAACGATCAAAGCGATGCGAAAAGACGTCTTAGCTAAATGTTATGGCGGTGACGTCTCGCGTAAGAAGAAACTCCTTCAGAAACAAAAAGAAGGGAAAAAGAAGATGAAATCCTTAGGACGTGTTGATGTCCCACAGGAAGCATTCCTCGCTATATTATCCAATAGTGATGAGTAAATCTCATCACTTTTCTTTATTATGTAAACCATTTTTTGGTATAATAGACCTACAAGGAACGTGAGACATGATGAAAGGTTTATACATTCATATCCCCTTCTGTGAATCGATTTGTCATTATTGTGACTTTGTGAAACGGAAGCCTAAAGATGATCAGATGATCGATGAATATTTAGATGCATTAGCAAAAGAGATCGCTTCTTATCGGTCCCATTTTTCAACGATTGAAACTATCTACATAGGTGGTGGAACACCTTCCATGCTATCGGTATCTCAATTAGAAAGAATCTTCAAGATGATTACTGAGATCCATCCTATCGAATATACGATTGAAGTAAATCCTGAATCCTACGATGAGAAAAAAGGAGAACTCTTTCTTCAGTATGGGATCAATCGCGTGAGTTTAGGCGTACAAACCTTCAACGAGGAACTTCTCAAATCATTAAATCGTAAGCACACAAAGTCTCAAGTATTATCGGTAATTGATCATTTGAGATCGATAGGTATTGATAATATTTCTGTCGATTTGATCTATGCCATTCCTGGACAAACCATAGCAATGCTTATAGATGACCTAGAGATTATTCAAACACTAAATATCCCTCATGTCTCGTGTTATTCTTTAATATTGGAAGAAAAGACGTATTTTTATCATCTCTTTATGAAAGGTTTATTTAAAACGATGGATGAAGATACGGAAGCTTCGATGTACGAAATGGTCATGGAACATCTCAAATCTTTCGGTTACGAACATTATGAAATCTCTAATTATGCAAAGGATCAGAAGTACTCCAAGCATAATCTAATCTATTGGACATTAGGTGAATATATCGGCGTAGGTGCAGGTGCTCACGGGTTGATTGATGGTTATCGCACATACAATCAGCGTTTAATTTCTAACTATGTCCACACACCGATGGAGAAAAAAGAGATACAAACTATAGAACAAAATATCCAAGATGAATTGATTTTTGGTTTGCGTAAAATGTCTGGTATCAATATCAAAGAACTTGAAACAAAGTATCAGTTTGACCTCTATACACGCTATCCCAAACTCCATGAGGTCAAAGAATTAGGACTCATCACTGATGAGGAGGGACAACTGAAGCTGACTCAAAAAGGCATCTTTTTAGGCAATCAAGTCTTCAGTATATTCGTATGAAATATCTCATAAAAGATTTCCAACTTTATTTAAAAAATGAAAAAGGATCGAGCAAAAATACGATCGATTCTTACCTTCGTGACATCGAACAATATGCTCAATTTTTATTACGCTATCATGGAATTAAATCACCTAAGGATATAGAACGTGTTCATTTAGAAGCCTACATGCGCAGTTTAAAGCGCTCGATATCAACCAAGAGTATGGCACGAAAACTGACAGCAATCAAGAGTTTCCATCATTTCTTGATGTTAGAAAAAGAAGTCAGTGAAGATATCGCAAAAAGCTATAAATCACCAAAGATTGAAAAAAGTTTACCCAAAGTGTTATCGGTTGATGAAGTGGTTTCCATCTTACATCAAGTCGATACAAGTACTGACTTAGGTTTAAGAAATCAAGCGCTCCTAGAACTTATTTATGGGTCAGGATTACGTGTATCAGAGTTACTAGATATCGAAATGGGTGATATTCACTTGAATCAAGGATATATCATTGTCAAAGGAAAAGGGAGTAAAGAACGGATGGTTCCCATCTCCGATCCTTCAGTGATTGCCTTAAGGGACTATATCATTAAGTCACGTGAACATCTTTTACATCAAGTGAAAACATCCTATCTCTTTGTTAATCAAAAGGGATCTAGATTATCCAGACAAGGATTCTTCAAATTACTAAAGAAACTTGCGCATGATGCAGGGGTTGAAACGGATTGTTCACCGCATACTTTAAGGCATTCATTCGCGACACACCTTTTGGAAAATGGGATGGATTTAAGAACATTACAATCACTTTTAGGGCATGAAGATATATCGACTACTCAGATATATACCCACATTAGTCAAAAAAGAATTCAAGAAATTTATCAACAAGCGCACCCACGTGCGAAGGAGGAATAAGAGAATGTACAAACGAATTTTTCTTATCGTTTTAGACAGTTTAGGGATAGGAGAAGCACCTGACGCGAAGGATTATAACGATGTAGGATCAAACACCATTGGTCATATTGCCGAACGAATGGTGCTCAATATCCCCCATATGAAGGCGTTAGGTTACGGGAATATTGCCCCCATTAAGCATGTAGATCCAGTCGAGAAACCACAAGCATTTTATACCAAAATTCAAGAAGCATCCTTGGGAAAAGATACGATGACTGGACATTGGGAAATGATGGGGATGTATATTACCAAGCCTTTTCAAACGTTCACAGATACAGGATTTCCTCAAGAATTGATCAGTGAACTTGAACAAAAAACAGGTCGAAAGGTTATTGGAAATATCAGTGCATCGGGGACAGATATCATTAGAGATCTCGGTGAAGAACACATGAAAACAGGTGACTTAATCGTCTATACGTCAGCCGATTCTGTATTGCAAATCGCGATGCATGAAGGGATTATTCCTATTGAAGAACAATATAGAATTTGTGAAATTGCTCGTGAAATCACGATGAAACCGGAATGGAAAGTCGGTCGAATTATCGCAAGACCTTTCATAGGTGAGTCGAGTACCACCTTTAAACGTACACCTAATCGTCATGATTACGCACTAAAACCACATGAAAAAACAGCACTCAATTTCTTATCTGAAGCCAATTACGATGTGATTGCTTTAGGAAAAATCAACGATATTTTTGATGGATATGGAATCAATCGTTATAGCAAAACCAAGAGCAATGAAGATGGTATGGAGCAAATTATCGCAGTCTCTAAAGAAGATTTTACTGGATTATGTTTCTTGAATCTTGTCGATTTTGACGCCCTTTACGGACATCGTAGAGATCCCATTGGCTATGGAAAAGCCATTGAAGTATTCGATAAACAACTTCCAGGATTACTCGAAAATCTTGATGAAAATGATTTACTCCTCATCACTGCAGATCATGGGAATGACCCGATTCATCACGGTACAGACCACACCAGAGAGTATGTGCCACTACTCGCATACACCCCAAAACATAAGGTTGGAAAAGCATTACCAGTGATGAAAACATTCGCAGATATTGGTGCAACCATCACAGATAATTTTAAAACAGAGCATCCAAAGAATGGAACATCATTCCTTAAATTGATCAAATAAATATAGTGGATATTACAAAAAAAGAGGTTTCATACAACCTCTTTTTTGTTGTTAAATTGGTTAACTTTTGTTTCAATTTTCTGTTTAATATAAAGAAGCAGAAACGATAAAATGAGCATAATTGGTGCGAGAATTCCAAGGTTAAAAATGAGTAATCCTACAATACCGTTGTCATAATTTCGAGGATCCAAAAATGGATAAACATAACGAGCACTATCAAAGACTTCCACGATTCGATCAAGAATATCACCGAATATAGGTTCAATAAAAATATAAACGAGTAATGCATAAACAAGTGGATAAATAAGTGAGATCCACAGCTTCTTTATCGGTGGGAAATTTGTAATTAAGGTGAAATAAAAAAATACGTAAAGAAGTGGATTGATCGTATGAAGAACGTGATTTAAGAAGCTCACTCGACTCATGTATGGTGTTAGAAGAATGTGGAAAACAATACCAGTAATCATGATGTTTAATAGGGCAATAAATGAGAGGGAACTGAAAAGTGTACTGTGAGTTTTACCACGAATAAATGAGTAGGCAATGATGGTGATTAAGATGTTACTTTGAGTCGTGAAATAGACAAAATTCGTTAAGAATGATTGCAGGGGTTCAGGGCTAAAAAACGATCGAGTAAATTGAAGCAATATACCAAATATTCCCCAGGATAGAACGAGATAGGCAATGATACGTTTTGTGCGTTCTCGATCTCTCATAGCGTGTACTGTTTCAAAGATGGATGTCATGAGAAGAAATCCCTTATTCGTTTATACTCATTAGAGATGCCCAGTGAGAGGATCAAACGGATTCTGGCTTTTTGACTAGAAAGGTTTTCAGTGAAGATGACACCAAGTTGGTGAAGGTGATGACCTCCACCCTCATAACCGTAACTATCAAGGACACGACCTTTAGGACACCGAGAGGTGATGAGTACAGGAATGTTTGAGTCGATAGCACGTTTGATTCCAGGAACCATGAGCGGTGGAACATTACCACGTCCCAATGCTTCGAGGACAATACCTTTGACACCATGGTCAATCAGTAAGTTTAGTATTTCTGAACTTGCACCAGAATACACTTTGACGATTTCAACATCAGTTACGATGTGATCTGGTGAGATATGACGATGTGGATAATGTGTCTGTCTGTAATATAATACGTTATCTTGCTCAACAATGCCTATCGGACCAAATTCTAAAGACTTAAAAGTATCAAGGGATAGAGTATGTGTTTTCGTAACTTCAGCAGCTGCATTGATTTCATCGTTCATCACCACTAAAACACCCATATCTTTGGATTCATCATTTGCAGCGACGAGTATTGAGCTTACGAGATTACTTAATCCATCGAAACCCAATTCTGAGTAATTACGCATCGAGCCCGTGATGATAACCGGCTTTTTTGTCTCTAGGTAAAGATCTAAAAAGTACGCAGTTTCTTCAAGAGTATCCGTTCCATGAGTGATCACAATTCCATCGATTTTTGGGTCATTTATGTATGATTTGACCAATAAAGCAAGGTCAAACATATCATTTGGTGTGATGGAAGGTGAAGGCTTTAGGGAGAACTGATGTGACAAAAGTTCAATGTTTTTCAGCTCTGAAGCGATGTTATTGAGTAGTTCGGATTGATTATCACTAATGATCGCCTTACTGGTTTCTTTGTGTTTTGCCATTGAAATGGTACCACCAGTGAAGATGATTAGAATCGTTTTTTTCTGCATATTATCACCAATTTCATTGTACCATAACCCATAAATTTGCGTATCGAGAAACGTATGTTTAATAATAGTCAATTTTCGATAGTTCACACCCTCTATGAAGCAAAGAAGCCGAAGTTTACACAAAAAAGAAATCCACACTTACCCACACAAACTTGCATGACCGCACAGTAAGGCTCACGAATATAGGTTAACATAATATATATTATGTTAACCTATATTCGTGAGC
>JBBIMC010000044.1:0-3001 GCA_037444605.1 Mycoplasmatota bacterium
CACGTTCAAGCATGCGTTTTTCTCGCATGGTTTCACTTGTATCAACAAATACAATAAATACATCGTTTGGTGCTTTTTGAGTAAGTGTGTTAGCACCATTAGGGTCGACGATGACCACCCCACTAATAAAGACATCCTTTTTTTGAATACCATAGCGATACTGATGATAGTGAGACACTTCATAGAAAGCATTCTCATGCATTTTTTGATCAAAAGCTTCTTCACTTAAAAAATGGTAATCAATATCCTGAACCTCATGTGTCCGCATGGGTCTTGTTGTTGTCGTAATGCATTTCTTATATTGATATTTTTGATAGAGTTTCTTCGCGATTTCGGTTTTTCCGCTCGCACTAGCACCCACGAGTACAATCATTTAACTCACGTCCTTCTCTAGGCAATTATAACATGAATAGGGTAGAATAATGATAACTTTGGTAGAATAGAAATAGGCATCACATCAGGAGGTTTCCGATGATACTCTATGAATCTAGGGATAAACAATTCAAGATCCGTACAACAGAACGCAAGGACAGTGCTCTCATCCATGCATTTATCAAAAAACTTTCCATCTACGAAAAATTAGAAAATCATATGGTTGCAACCGTCCATGACATCGAAACATCCATCTTTGATCTTAAACAAGCGCATGTGATCCTCGCTGAAGCGGATCATAAACCTGTGGGATTTGCACTATATTTTTTCAACTACTCGACGTTTTTAGGAAAAGCAAACCTTTTTCTTGAAGATATCTTTATCGATGAAGCCTATCGCCATCAAGGTTATGGAAAAAAAATATTTTATGTTCTCGCAGATATCGCCGTGAAAAACAATTGTTCACGTTTTGATTGGATGTGTCTTAACTGGAACAAACCATCGATTGCTTTTTATGAATCCTTAGGAGCTAAACCACTCTCAGATTGGATCACATTTAGACTATCTTTTGATGCATTGAAACTTGTTGCACGTCGTTTGAATGAAGACGAATAAATAATTCTTTAATATTTAAACATTTTTAAGCAAAACCCTTGCAAATTATATACCCCCGGGGGTATTATATTGATGGAATATAAAGCCAATGAGGTGACGAGTATGAAATGTGAACCCACATTGATTCATCGTATCAAACGTGCCCAAGGACAGCTTCAAGGTATTGCGCATATGATGGAAAATGAAACAGCATGTATGGATATTGTCACGCAGCTGAAAGCTGTGCGTGCAACCATTGATAAGACCATTGGGTTACTTACGACCAATAACTTAATTCAAACCATCGAGCAAAATAATGATATTAAACTTGAAAATATCCATGAAGCTCTCGAACTCGTCGTCAAAAGCATCAAGTAGGAGGTTATCATGTTTCAATTCCATGTCGAAAAAACATCAGAAACATCATTAATTGACACCATCAAACATTGGGATCTGCTCATTGCTGGTGGCGGTCCCGCGGGTTTAAATGCCGCACTCTACGCTAAAAGAAAAGGGTTAATCGTTGGTGTCATCACTGCAGAAATCGGTGGTCAATTACACAACACCTCAACGGTTGACAACTACTTAGGTTATCAGTGGATTGAAGGTAAGGACTTATCGAATAAGTTTCTTGATCACATTAATAGCTTAGAGATTCCCATCTTCAAGGGCTCACGAATTCAGTCCATTGAACAGGTAAATCAAGATTTTAAAGTTGTATTATCCGATGGTAAATCACTCTTAACTAAAACAGTTTTAGTTGCAACCGGTGGAGCACCAAGAATGCTTCAAATCCCTGGTGAACAAAAACTCGCCAACAAAGGTGTATCCTATTGTACAACCTGTGATGCCCCCTTCTTCAAAGATAAACATGTCATCGTTGCCGGAGGTGGAAACAGTGCAGCGGAAGCCGTCATTGACCTTGTCCCTTGGGCAAGTAAAATCACATTGGTTCACCGCAGTCAATGGCGTGCGGATCAGATCTTACTTGAGAAACACAAAGCCATCGACAAACTCACTGTTCATCTCAATACACAGATACTTTCCGTGTTAGGAGATGACAAAATGACAGGTGTTCATGTTTTAGATAAAACCACAAATCAAACCTATGACATTGATGCAGATGGTCTGTTCATCGAAATCGGCACTGTCCCCAAAAGCGATTGGATCAAACATCTGGTTGCTGTCAATGAACAAAATGAAATCATCGTCGATCAGCAACAAATGACAAACATCCCAGGTATCTTTGCTGCTGGAGATGTGACGAATCAACCTTTCAAGCAAATTATTATTTCTGCGGCTGAAGGAGCGAAAGCTGCTTTAGCGATTACTCAATATCTCAATCACACATATAAAGGAGCCTAAGTATGGAAAGACTACTCAATCAAGAATTACAGAATCAAATCAAGCAATTTTTATCCCCCATGAAAGAACACGTGACACTTGTTCTTTTTACCCAAGAAAGTCCTTGTGACACATGTAATGAAACAAGACAATTATTGTCAGAAATCGCTGAACTAAGCGATAAACTCAGCTTTGTAGAAAAAGATTTATCATTAGACATTGAAGATGCTGATAAATATGGCATCATGTTAACACCAAGTTTTGTTATGCTTGATCATGAAGGTAACTATCGCGGAGTAAAATTCAATGGCATTCCTGCTGGTCATGAAATCAATTCATTCTTAACCGCGATTATTGATATGTCTGGTGTTGATTTTGGATTTGATCAAAAGACACTTGAACGTATTAAAAAAATCAATAAACCTGTCAATATCAAGGTGTTTGTCACATTGAGTTGCCCACATTGCCCAGGTGCAGTCTCATCAGCACATCGTTTAGCGATGCTCAATTCTAATATTGAAGGTGAAATGATTGAAGCACAAACCTTCTATGAATTGTCTGAGCAATATAATGTTTCTGGTGTCCCCAAGATTGTCATTAATGAGCAGTATGAACTTCTTGGTAATCAACCTATTGAAGCATTCTTAGATCACCTCGAAAAATTATAATATAACAAAAAAGGATTTCCAGT
>JBBIMC010000044.1:3014-9031 GCA_037444605.1 Mycoplasmatota bacterium
GAAATCCTTTTTTGTTATTTGATATTCATCTTTAATATCGATTCGCCACCATCGACAATACCGGTATCTTGAAAACCATATTTCGTATAGAATTTATACGGTTGTTCACCTTCTGTATGACACGATGTATAAAGCATCTTGATTCCATCGTTTTTGCATTTCTCAACAATTTGGTCTAAAACCTGTCTCCCATACCCTTTTTGTTGGTAGTCTTTTGACATCATGAAGCGCCATAAGAAATAAGCAGGACGATCTTCGATAGGAATGTCATCATCCCATAAAGCAATCATCACAAACCCGATCGGTTTGTTCCCTAAGGTAATGACTCTTGGCCATGCTCTTTTGTAGTTGATGTAAGCTTGTGCGATGGAAATGGCATTGGGAGCAACACATTGTTTTTGGTAATCTGTCAACGTATCAGACATTCTAATGACATCATCAAAATTCTTATCAGTAACTTTCTTTAAATGAATCTTAGACATACATATTCCTCTTTTCTATTTTTATATATGATCTCTTTTAATAAGATCTTCAATAACTTCTCTTTCTTGTATTAAACGGTCTTTCCCTTTGTGAAGCATGACAACAGCTGGTTTTAATGTTTTGTTAAAATTATTCATTAAAGAGTGCTCATAAGCCCCAGCATTTAGAAAAGCTAGGGTATCTCCAGAGATAAGTTTTGGGAGATGAGCTTGTTCGATCATGAGATCCGTGGATTCACATGCTTGCCCAACAATGGTATACGTTTCACTTGGATTTTCGATGCGATTGATTAGCATCGCTTGATACTTAGCCTGATATAAAGCAACCCTTAAATTCTCTGTCATACCTCCATTGATTGCAGCTAATGGATAGGGAATGCCCTCTTTTATGATTCCTATAGTATATAAGATGAGCGCTGTCCCTCCAACGATATACCTTCCGGGTTCAATGCTAAGTTGTGGATTGATGAGATTCATCTCTTTCGATAATTTCTGTATTTTTTTTATAATAGGGGCTATAAAGTCTTGAATCGTCATCGGGTGATCATCATCGGTATACTTAATCCCAAATCCACCGCCAACATTAAGTTCTTTCACGTCAATATGATGGATATCTTTAAGTAATTTCATATACTTAAACATATAATCAATCGCTTCCAAATGATAAGCATTCGTCATCAGTTGAGATCCTATATGAAAATGAAAACCCATGAATGATAAATATTTTGCCTCTGAAAGGATGGAAATCATCATATCCAGCCAATGATCTAAATCAATGCCAAATTTTGATTGATGATGCCCGGTTGTTATATTCTTATGCGTCTTAATATGACTTACTTTTGGAATCACACGAATGAGAATTTGAAGTGGAATCCGTTTTTCATTTGTATAATCCTTGATGAATTTAAGTTCTTGCAAACTATCCACAACGAATTTTCTAACCCCATGTTCCATCGCATCGATGATATCCTCAATCGTTTTATTGTTCCCATGATATAAAACATGATTCGGATCCATTCCACCTTTAAGAGCAATAAAGAGTTCACCACGACTAGCTACATCAATAAAAAGATTATTTTCTTTGATGATATGTGCCATCGCAAGCGTTAAAAATGCTTTTGATGCATAATATATGGTGAAGTTTTCAGTGAGTTTGGAGATGTCTTTAAGTGAATGAATCCGTTCTTCAATAGCATCTTGATCATAAAGAAATAGCGGTGTTTGATACTTCTTCGCCATAGACGAGATAGGAATCTGTGCAAAACATATGGTTTGATCGTTTATTGAGAGTGATTTCATAATGCCCTCCAAATGTGTTGATCGACATAGGTAAACATCTCTTCTTGAAAATTGAAATATTCAGAATAGTTACCATGGTATGTCTCAATGGGTTTTCCATGCCCTCGTGTGATAAAGATGTGTCCATTATGGTGAATGGGGTCGAAAAAGAATACCCCTAAGCATCCGTATGCAATACCACAATGTCCAACTAAAGGGTATGGCATCTCCCTTATGGGTCGATTGAAGTAGCCTTCTGTGATCACATTGAATCCAAGACCATTATTGCGGCAAAATTGATCTGCTGAATTGTTTTTATTCACAGGAAAATGAACTTTGATCATTTCACTGATGGTCGTTTTATGCAATATTTGATCATTTCCAGACATCAAAAATTTCATAAACTTGCTTAATTCAATCGCATTGGTTCTCAATCCACCCTGGGGTGAAAATAAGGAGCCATTGGTTCCCAGTTCATAATTGTCGAAGTTATGAAGGGGTAATGTCGCATCCACTTGCGGTTCCCATCGACCTTCATGCTTCCGAAATGCTGGTTTGATTATCGTATGATAACACTGTTCATTGGGGTTAAACGTTCCTTTGATGGCTAAGGGATCCAAGATATGTGTTTGAATGTAATGATCAAAACGTTCACCTGAAACAATTTCGATGAGACTTGCTAATAATTGAAACCCTGTATTGTAATAATGATATTTCGTTCCTGGTTTAACAGGTTTTTGATCATAAGATAAAAACATGGTATCTGAATAGTATTTTCCTTTAGGGTCAAATAATTCTTTTAGATGTTCACCATATGGTACATAAAGTTTATCGGTATCAGTAAGTGACGATGTATGCGTGAGGAGCATTTTTATCGTGATCACATCCTGCTGAAACGATGGATGTCTAATAATATAGGGAAGATACGATTCCAAAGGATCATGAATATCGATTTTTCCTTGTTCGTGAAGTTGCATGATGGCGACTGCGACAAAAAGTTTCGAAATTGAGGCGATACGAACCATGGCATCTGATGCATATCTATAAGGAACATCTGGATGATAGAGTGTGTGTTGTTCAACGATTTGACCGTGCTTAAAACAGATGACATCCGCATCATACAAATCGTGACGCATGATAAGATTTTGAATAAAGGATTTCATGATATCTCCTATTTTATATATAAAATCATGAGCGTGGAATCATAGTATTGATCCTTTATTTTTATGACTTTAGGATCAGTACCATAGATTTCGAATCCACAACGTAAATACAGTTTTATCGCATCAAGATTCGTTGAAGTGACAGATAGTTTAATCTGTTCAATAAAACCGAGGTGTTTCGCATGATTGATAATGGTTTGAATCATAAGATATCCAAGATTGTGCTTTCGATAGGAAGGCGATACGTAAACAGAAAAAAGGTCAGCCATGTGTGAAATTTTCGTCCTTGTTTGAGGAACAAAAACGGCCATACCCACCATGGTATCTCCATCAAAAGCTCCAACAGAATAGGTCGATTGTTGTTTTAGACGCTGGACATAGAAGGCTTCATCATATAAGACTTCTTCTTCGTAACTTGAAGCAAACGCCTCAGGATGATTTTTAAGAGCCTCTGATCTTAGCAGACGATATTGTTTGACATCATGCTCATTCATTTGTCGAATGATTGGCTTCATAATAGATACCTCTTTGGTGAATATCGTTTATCAAAACACAATTTATCAAAACTATTTTAACATGGATAGACTTCAAATTTACACTATGTATAAGTAAGAAGATTGATTAGTGTGCGTTCTTTGATTGTATGAAGTCAAACGCATTGAGATAATCTTTGATTTTTTGATTGACTTCACATTCAAAATCATCAATGTGAGTTCTTACAATTGATGTGAGCTCATAAATGGGTATCCCCATAGCATGCGTTTTGACATGAATGGTGGATAAACCTTGACCTACAGCATGAAATAAAGCCCTGTCTGATGGTGATGTAATGTCGTTAACTACGGCATGACTATCTAGTATCGCACGTTTGACGATTGGCATTTTTATCTCTTTATGAAGCCATTGTATCGAACGCTCATAAGCCAGCATCGCTCGATTTTCTTCAGGATATTTTTGCTTAAGTGTATCGATGATTCTTTTGACTTGCAATAAACTCCATTCAATAACCATCTCTTTGGATGAATTTGAAATATAATCACTAATTTCCTTTAGACATGAATCACTTGGTTCAAACAAGATGGCTCTTTTCTTCTGCATTCTATTGTCTATGTCTTGATATAATATAGATTTATTCATCGTATTTTACCTCAACTTCTTCAGTGTCATTATATCATTTATGATATATCAAATAAAAATGGAATTGAGAGTTCTCATTTCCATAGGTGAATAAATATCATAATGAATCTGTGTTGATTATAGCATTGTATGATTATAAATCTTATGAACCACTTAGACACTTGATTCCTTCATATGTTTGCTAATTGAAGAATATAGATAGACTGCGTACAAGAGTCCTATAGATAAAACAACAATGTTTAAAATTAGACTTGTGGATGCATCAACATTTGTCCTTGTCATGGAACTCACTGTATTATTGATAAAATGATAAATAATCAACAGCAAAATACGATTCGTTTTTACGATAAGCATCGCTAAAATGATGCCCAACAATAGAGCAAATGAGATTTGGAATAGAGTTTGACTTATCTCTTTGCCATTTAATGCGTTTAAAATATGAGGCAGTGCGAACAGTAAACTCGATCCCAATATAGCGAACCAATGACTTTTTTTCTGAAGAAGTTTCAAGATAATTCCTCGAAAAATCGTTTCTTCAACAAACGCAACCATGGCCATGAACAATATAAGATAAATGACATCCGTCAATGTCAATGTTGATGAAAAACCAACCACTAATGGAGCAAGTGCCATGATAAATAATGGGATGTAAATAACATAATCAGTTAGTTTTCGAGAAGTGAAATCAAACCCATAATATTTCCAACTTCTTTTTCTATTGATCATTATTGCCAGTATGAAGGATAGGAACAAATATGCGATAAACAAGGTGATATTACTGCTTATTCCTGCAATCGAGGATACCGCACCTCCAATACTTATGATCAATAAAAACAACAACGTAATAATGAAGCTTTTAAGGATTGGATGACTGTTGTTAAAAGAAAATAACTGTTTCATAATGAATCTCCATTTTTCATGATAATTATTCGTACACACAAAAATTCAATGAATGATGGATAGTTTTATATCAATCGATTTCATTTGAATTCGTATATAGGCTTAATATTGTAATGCACGTTGATTACATTTTATCATAGGTTTCCATGAATGTTATTTGATTTTTGTATATTTAAAGAAATAGATATCTATCCAAATAAAAATAACATTTCATTTAAAATATTTGTTAATCAGATCATAATTAAAAAGAAAAAGGTCTTATACGTTTGTATCAGACCAATGCTTATATATGTCTAAGGTATACTGGTTTAATACAATTTTAGCACCCTAACCATCTAATCGTGTAAAATTTTAGCACCCTTGTGTCATATCGTGTAGATTTTTAGCACCCCAATAAAACGGCTTGCTATTACAACAATTATATTTACCTTTGCTGTATAAAGTGCAAATCCTTAGAATATGATGAAGGGCATAAAAATAATAATATTTAACGATGTTCTGCCTTCCTGGTTCCTAATGTCGCTCGAAAATCTATATTATACTCCCCACTTCTATACATCATGTATCTATAAAACAAATATTACTCATTAGAAACTTTTTCTACATATTTTTTTAGATTCATATAGGCCTTTATTCCAAGAAAGACTGATAATACAATGAGACAGCTAAGTATTGAAAGTAATAAAACATTTACCCATGTAGGAAAGTCCAATAAGTCTTTTAATACTAAATCTAATGACAACAAAGCAAATGCAATTAGTAGGTATATTTGATATCTAAAAAATATACTTGTATTTTTTGTAATAATGTAAAGATGTTCTTCTGATAAACAATTTTCTTCATTTCTCTTAGAGATTTCATTCTTTGATAATTCTTCTTCATCTACATCATTTTGAGATTCTAACTTCACTTCTATCTCATCTATATATACTTTCATTTCTTTCTCATTTTTTCTTTCATATCGATAAAACAACCAGATAAAAATTAGAAATACCATAGAAAATGTAATGCCGATTATCTTTTTAAAAAGGCCAAAGTCAGGTAATACTACAAGAGA
>JBBIMC010000045.1:0-8989 GCA_037444605.1 Mycoplasmatota bacterium
CGATCAGTGATTGGTTTTCGCTTGGAAATTCGATCACAAGATGATCGTTTTGGTGAAAAAGATGATCATGCAAAATGATTCGATCATTCACCTTAATGCGTCGCTCTTGAAAGAGTTGATGTGTTAGTGCTTTCCCGAGATGATGATATGCGAAAAAGCTACGCAGTGTTTTGTTATCAAAACGTTGATCGATGATCCATTCAATGCCCATATAATCCAACCTTTGCTTATGATTTTAAGCCTTGATACATCGCATTTAATAAGATCCCTGTACTATCATGACCTTGTTCCCAGTACATCATACCCGCCAATCCTTCTTGAATGATGTATGCACTCTTTTCCAAAATGGATCTTGAGTTATCATAGGAAATGAAAAGTGATCCTTCTTGGTTAACGATATATGGAACACCTGCACGTTCATCATAGACTTTGGTGTAGGATGCATTTGTGATGTAATTCGCTTGAAGTGTTGAATAAGAAATCGCCCCAGCAGACGTCCAAGAAGACCAACTTTGGGTTGTTGAACTATAGGTTCTGGACTGAGAGATTCCATAAAATGCAACACCTACGATGATTTTATCATAAGGAACTTGATATTGGTTTTTAAAGAGCTCAATGCTTTCTTTAATCGAGCAACTAAGCAGTGTCTTTCCGATTTTTAGGGTTGCATTTAGGTAAGTGGATGCAGGATAGAGGGCATTTTGATATTGTCCTCCAGCGGTGACCATACCATAGGTCATCATGTTGATATAGTCCACATAGTTTTTTGAGGTGGTTAACCCATAACGTGGGGGTTGCCACATACCTCCCGTGATCGCAGTGGTGACGAGATGATGGGGATTGTTCTCTTTGACTTTTTGATAAATCACTTCCATCATATTGACATAGAGGGTAGTCTCAGCATCGGTTGGTGTTTCCCAGTCAATATCGACTCCATTAAATCCGTAGGTATTGATTAAATTGACGATATTATCGGCAAATGTTTCAACAAGAGAAGGTGATTTTGCGATCGTTGACCACGCTGAATCAGGAGAAATTGAAGGGATAATCCAATTGCCATATTCTTTTGCCTTAGGTTTGATATAGGTCTCAATATTCGATAAAACAGTGGTCCCTGTCAGTGATCCATCGCTTTCCGCCTTAATAAATGCTGTGTTGATGATATCAAGTGTCTCAAAAAAGTCATCACCTAAGAGATGATAATTACGATAGATATAACCCGAAGCTATTGGACCTTCGAGTGATTTATAATGACTACTGGAGAGCGTGTATGTTATGGTGTGTGAATCGTCTTCTGATATCGCATGCGCAATCAAAGTGATGATTGCTTCTTCATAGGGCATGTGGTACTCACCAAGTTCATTTAAAATCTCTGGATGAGAGGATTCCCATGTAATCTGGTATTGACTGTAGGAAGTAGGAAGTTCAAGATGATCAATAAGCACTGAGGGAATGAAGTCATTCAAATAGGAAGTGAGTTCAGTTTTTGAAACACCTTCCCATACTGCAGTATAGTTCACCTGTTTTACACCTTCTTTTATTTTGTATCCTGGATAGGTAAAATAAACATGTGTTCCATCACTCCAACCCATAAATTGGAATGTTTCACGCTCTGGAATTGGGAGTGGTTCAATCGTGGTATATGACTGCGTGTAGATATCATTGAGCAAAACTTCATCATAGATGCTTACTTCAAGATTTCCCCCTTGGTAGAGTGTTAAGTCCTGATCAAATCTTATAAGCATACCTTTTGAATCATTTTCGGTGTAATCCATGATAAGATCTCGTGCGAGTGTATCATTGGTTGTTAAATGAACACCAATGACGTAGTCATATAGCGGAAGACTTAAATTGCCAATGCTTGCGGTGGCATGATCGGTGGCGACCACACGATAAGCGTCTACAGCTTCATCATAACGCAAAAACATTTTGTAATACCAGCGTAACAATACTTGATCTTGATCAAATATGGAGAAGGTTTCTCCGGTTAAATCATCTTTAGATGTAATTAGGAGCGTTTGTGAAGGACTCATCTCATCGATGATTTCTTTTCCCCATGTTCCACCGTTCAAATCGAAAGACACCATGACAGTTTCATACGATTCTGGATCGCGAGGATATGGATGATTGATGGTCAAAGTTGCTGTGGTTCGATTAATTTCAACTTGCGATTTTGAAAGTTTTGTTTGGTTGATGATGGCGACAACTCTTGATGAGAAATAGTAGTCATCTTTAGCACTTAATTCAAAGGATAACAGATCACCAAGATCTACCACGACGACATCAAAAAATGCACTTTCTGAGGTGACTTCTAGTGTTTCTTCATTATATATAATGTCAATGGATTCGATCGCATTCGGATCAGGTTCACCGCATCCTTTAACAAAGATACTTGAGATTAAAAGCATCAACCAAAGAAGATATTTCATGTATGCATTCTCCATTTCTTGTGCTTACAGTATACTGTAAAATAACGCTTATAAAAAGATATCACCCAAAAAGATGGGTGATTTTTTATTTTTTGAACTAAATTTTCAAACTATCGTCTAAAGTATAGATCAAATTCCATGGGATGAGGTAGTTTTTGCATGAGCTGATGATCTTTCATAACTTTCTTCATATGCGTCTCCAAAATGTTGGCTGAGAAGACATCACCCACACATAAATAATCATGATCTTCTCTTAACGCTTGACACGCTTCTTCGAGTGAAGCGGGTAGTGATTTAATCTTTTTCTTTTCCTCTTCTGAAAGATCATAAAGATTGAAGTCATATGGGCCATAGCCTTGATCCATCGGATTAATACGGTGAACGATGCCATCATATGCAGCAAGCATTAACGCAGCATAAGTTAGATATGGATTACTCATACCATCGGGACTACGATACTCAAAACGCTTTTCTGTTTCATCTAATGTATACCCAGGAATGCGAATGACAGCACTTCGATTTGCATTCGCAAAACCTACGGTGACGGGTGCTTCAAAACCTGGGACTAAGCGCTTATAAGAATTCGTGGTTGGATTAGTAATTGCTGTTAAGGAACGTGCATGATGCAAGATGCCACCAATCATATAAAGTGCGGTTTGGGAAAGATTTGAATAGCCTTGATCATCATACATAATGTACTTCCCATTTTTCTTAAGTTGAATGTGAACATGCATACCTGAACCTGATTCTGTTGAAAACGGTTTGGGCATAAAAGTGACGACTTTTCCTCTTTCTGAAGCCATTTGTCTCAATATATTCTTGATTTTCATCGAGCGATCACCCATCTCTTTAATGGAGGCAAATTCGACTTCGATTTCCACTTGACCAGGTCCACCATTTTCTCCATGATGATACTTAATTGGGATCCCAATACGTTCTGCTTCTAACACGACATCGGTACGAAGTTCGTAACTCTGATCAAAAGGTGAATCAAGATGATAAGCTCCATGATGCTTGACTTGAAGTCCAAGATTGGGTTCATCATTCTTCTTAGTATTCCATTCGGCTTGTTTGGAATCAATGGTCACTTCCATATGTTGATTTGTATATTCATATGCGATGTGATCAAGCACATAAAACTCAAATTCTGGTCCTAATAAAATGGTATCCGCGACACCAGATTCTAAAATCAGTTTTTCTGCTTTCTCAGCAATATAACGTGGATCATCTTCATAGCGAACCATCTTACCATCATGTATCGCGTAGATATCTGCAATGCAGACCAATGTTTTGACGTGCTTTAATTGATCGATATAACATGATGATATGTCTGGAATCATCACCATATCCGATTTTTCTACGGAGTTAAAGCCATAACTCGATCCATCAAACCCAATGCCTTTTTCCATAATATCTGCTTTAAGCTTGGTGCTGGTGATCGATAAACGATGCCAGGTGCCTGATAAATCAGTCACCTTGAAGTCGATGACTTTTACCTCTTCTTTTTGGACATAGGTAATCATGTCCTGGATGGATTTAAACATGTTGTTCTCCTTTATATGTAAAGCGCTTTCACCAAAATTATTATAGCACTTAACATGTCAAATGTGAAGAGATGAAAAGAAAGAAAAAAGACCTTCACTCAAGGTCAAGTTTCTCTTAAATCCTCATAACAATCATGAATGATTTGAACGATGTTTTCAACATCAGCAAGCTTAGATTCAGTCCCAAAAGATAAACGAATGGTCGCGAACGATTCATCACGATGAATTGCTTCTAGCACATGAGATCCTTTGATTTCATTTGATAAACACGCGCTCCCAGTGGAGACATAAATACCTTTTCTATTTAATGCAAATTGCATTTCACTGCCACTTACTCCTTTGAAAGATACACTTAATATCGAAGATAAACGATGACTAGCATCTTTAGGTCCGTTAAACACAACGGTTGGAATCTTGGTTTTAAGTTGCTTTTGATAGGCTTGATTAATCTTTCTAAGCTCAGCAACATAGTGTTGTTGGTTCTTTCTTGATAATTCAAGTGCTTTAGCTAAGCCAATAATCCCTGCAACATTTTCAGTACCTGAGCGAAGACCTCGTTCGTGACTACCCCCATGAAGAATTGGTTTTAAATCAATCTTATCATTACAAATAAGTGCACCAACGCCTTTGGGTCCGTAAAACTTGTGGGCTGATATCGACATCATATCTATGGGTAAAAGGCTTAAATCAATCTGTGATTGACCTGCCATTTGAACTGCATCCACATGAAACATGGCACCATGCTCGTGCGCGATTTGACCTATTGTTTCTACGTCTTGGATCGTCCCAATCTCGTTATTACCCCATATAAATGAAACAAGGAGTGTATCATGACGAATCATGGCTTTTAACTGATCCACTAAAATAAACCCCTCTTGATCCACCGGAACAAAATCAACGTCGTATCCCATGTCTCGCATCGCTTCTACCGTATGTGTGGTGGCATGATGCTCAATCACCGAAGTAATGAGATGCTTTTTATCAGGATGCGCTTTCGCATATCCGAGCAATGCTAAATTGGTTGCTTCTGTCCCTCCCGAAGTAAAGATTACACCTGAAGGTTCTACATGAAATGTATTTGCAACCATTTCTCTTGCTTCATTAATTTTCTTACGAATCATGATCCCATAATCATGAAGCGAAGAAGGATTGGCATAGAGATTTGTCATATAAGGCATCATCGCTTCTAATACCTGTGGGGAGAGTGGGGTGGTTGCTGCATGATCTAAATAATATGACATGGGTTCACTCCTTTCTAAAAAAGGTTAAATTCATCACATCATCTAAAGCAATAAATGAAAGATCAAACGAAAGATCTTTTCCTAATATGGTTTGATTTTTCGGTAATTGATCCAATAGGGATTCCACCATCGCTTGGATGACATAGGACTGATGAATCACACATGGATCTGGGTCACGAAAAACCTCGAGCGATTTTGCCTTAATGGCATCTTCTTTTATGGGTAATTTCAATGCTTTTCCCTCAAAAACTACCTCTTGTTTTACATTTTTAATGATTAAATAGGCTTTCATCATTGCCTCCTAAATCATAAAGAATACATAATAAAGTAATATTGCTAGAAAGACCAACGCATTGAAGAGTTTGATCCAATGGAGTTTCTCTCTCATGAAAACGGATATACCGATGATGGATTGTGTTTTCATCGCAATCCCCGTAATGATGATTAACGGTAAAACAAAAATGATGTTATACACAATCAAAAGGATAATCCCACGACTGATGTGATCGGTGAAATGAATGAGATGAAGAATCGCTGTCAAATAAGCTTGTCCAGTACAAAGGAATTCCGTAAAGGAAATGACTGTCCCGATAAAAAATGTAATGACATAAATCATTTTCGAATTTTCTTCCATCTTTTCGGTAAATTTCTTCATCAATTTGCGATTAAACGCTTGTATCCCTCGAGGAAGTTGATTTTTTACTAAGTTATACTTTTGGAGTATTGTGACAATAAAATCATAAAAATTTAGGATGAAAAGAAAACCAGTAAGTCCAATAATAATCCATGGTAATACCTGAACAATGATAGATAAAAACTGTAAACGATTAAAAAATTGATACAAAATGGTTCCAAAAAGGAAATAATTGATAAAAATAGCACCAATAAATGTTAAACTTACCCTTAATAAGATTTTCTTATTGTTGGTAAATCCTAAGAGTGATATAAAGATGAGCAGCATGGCAATAGCACATGGATTGACCCCATCAACAAACCCTAAAAGGATAAAATAAACCAGTGAAAAATCACTCGGAGGTGCAACCATGATTTCAGGCATGACCTGTGTCTGTGCGATATCTCGTATCGTGAATTGATCGATGGCTTGGTTGATAGCAACTCGCCCAGAAAAATAGGTCTCACCGACAAAAATAATGGGAACGGATGCGCTTGTTTGAGGAACATCGTAGGTGAACTGATAATTACGAAAGATTTCAGTATAGGCTTGATCATCTTCAATAATATATTTCTTTACGTTGACTCCCTGATTTTCTAAACGTGTAAATGCATCATCTGATTCATCTAAAGCTAGGCACACCTGACAAAACTTTGACCCAAAATAGACAGCATCAAAAGGCTCATCAACTGCCTTTATATCAAGCATCGTGATCGGCTGAATCAGCATGCTAGAAATGATCAATATAATGAACAATACATACTTGAAAAGATTCTTCATGATTACTCCTTGTATTCCATCTAATCTTATTATAGACGAAAATGAGATGTTTTTATAAACAGATTGATAAGAATGAATGTCATCCAATGGATATTTTTATTGAATTCAACAGCGATTACACCCATTGTCTCTCAATCCATCAATGATTATTCATGGTATAATGAGGAAAAGAGGTGATTGACATGCCAAGTGCAGATTTACTCGTTGATCTCTATCAACAAACGTTTAAATTACCCGAACTTAAAGTCTCTATCAAACGTGTTTTATCACCTGATAGCGATCAAGTTCTTGATTTTATCGGGACCAATTTTTCTTCACGTTGGGTTTCTGAAGCAAAAGCGGGTCTTTTTAAGCCACAGCCCACATGTTTTGTCGCTGTTGATGAACAAAAAATTATCGGATTTGCATGTTATGATGCGACTGCAAAAGGATTTTTTGGTCCCATGGGCGTTCATCCAAGCTATCGAAAGCACGGGATCGGTTCTGCTTTAGTCATCAAATGTCTTGAAGCGATGTATTTTGATGGTTATGGTTATGCTATTATTGGCGCGGTGAGTGAACACACACAACACTTCTACCATCAAATCTGTGGTGCAACACCCATTGATAACTCTAGAAAATTATATAATCGATTAATCGACAGATAATTATTTATCTTTTTGAGGGCATATGCGAAAACTATTTAACCCCATTGATTTCAAAACTAAACAAAATTACAATCAATCGAATTTGGTCTATTATAGTTCGTTTTTTGCCTATTTTATTTTCATACCACTGTTCATTTATATCGGAAATCCTCTTCTCATTGGCTTAAATGTTTTATCATTCATTGCTTCCTTTTTTTCCATCTATTTAAATCGAAAGAAACATTATTCACTCGCTGCATTGATCTTCATTACGGCGATTCTTCTTCAAACATTCTTTGAAGTGGTGATGTTTGCGAACACAGCAGGTTTTGCCTTCTTTTACTTTAATATTGCAGGTTTAATCATTTTTACCGATTGGAAGAAATGGCAGAAAATATCTTACATCTGGATTTTAGGATCACTATTTGTTATAAGTGTTTTACATGCACGACAAGTCGATCCCATAGTCATGTTGCCTTCTTGGTTAATCACTTTCTTTTTGATTAATAATGTTTTTTTAAATATGATGGGAGTAGGTAATTCGGCACTTTATTTTGTCCGTATTGCTGACGAATCCCTTAACGCTTTATCCGGTTTAGCGATGATTGATTCGCTCACAAAGTTACCCAATCGGACTGCAATTCAACAGTTATTTGATCAAATTGATCCGATCACTGAATGGGAAAATGAGAGTTTAGCTATTGTCATGTTAGATATCGATCACTTCAAGGATATTAACGATACCTATGGACATCTGATCGGTGATCAAGTGTTGCAATATGTAGCTCATATTCTCGAAAATACAAGTCGTGATCAAGATTTCATCGCTCGATTTGGTGGCGAGGAATTCTTGATGTTAATTCCCATTGATCACGTGGAGTATATGCATGAAATCATTGATGCCTATCGTGATAAAGTTGCCAATACGAAGATAGTGATTAATGAACTTGAACTATCTGTCACGATAAGCCTTGGTGTGATCTATAAACCAAGATCAATCAAACTTAACTACCAGGAAGCCTTAGAGAAAGCTGATATGCTTCTCTATCAAGCCAAACAATCGGGTAGAAATTGTCTTGTCATCGAAAAACTTGAATTTAAATAAACCCTAGGAGATTTCCTAGGGTATTTTTTTAACGATTTAAATAAATAACCTCTATTATTGATAATTAAGATTGTGAGACCAAGGTAATTCAATGGGGAAGATTTGATCGAGCCAAATGTGAGGGATATCTTCTTTAAATAACCCCGAGAAAATCAATGAATGAAGTTGATTGAGATCAAGTTCATACGACATATTCTCAATCGTAATTAGATAAATATCCTCTTTTTTCGTGATATTGACAGGTACATTTTTTGATGTGAAAGCACGATTAATCTTCGTCAAAAATCCTTCTATATCAATGATTTTTAAGGTCGCATGTTGGGTGATTCTCTCACCTTTTTCTTTGATGAACGATTGGATAGGATCATGGATGGAGGTGGTCAACTCTATTCCTTCTTTTTTATAATGCTCAATTAAAAAGGGGAAGCTTTGGACGATTGATTTTCTATCTCCAGCATATTCTTTAATACTGAGTAATTTCGCTTTAGGATGGTGGACTAAAACGATATAACTGATGATCTGATGATCGCGTAAAACTGTATAGACCGGATAACTCTGATAATTATCGGGATAGGTCTGTGCGATAAATAA
>JBBIMC010000046.1:0-5749 GCA_037444605.1 Mycoplasmatota bacterium
GACCGAAGGATTCGAGTTGCACCATGATATCATCACGACAACCGATAATATCATCAAAAGGGATCTTTCCATAGTCTTTATGTCCTGATACGAGCGATTGAGCATTCTTCAACCAAACATCAGTTCCGTGAGATAACCCTGAAATTTTCACGAGTCCCGCGAATGTTTTCGGCTTTGTATCAATGAGCATTTGACGGGTAAATGGTGTTCCAAACTCAGGAATACCATAGGACGCGACAGCACTCATGATTTCATGTTCTTTCACGTTAATCACATCCGTACCACAAAATAGTTCATAGACTTTAGGGTCATCTAAAGGAATATCTTGGGCACGGGTAAACGGAAATTCATCTTGATGATCAAACACATAGTCCATCAAGAATTTAATCATCGTCGGATCATCATGTCCGAGAATATCAAGTTTTAATAAATTAGATTCAAATGAGTGATAATCAAAGTGCGTGGTTTTCCATTCCGCATTGACATCATCGGCTGGAAATTGAATGGGGGTGACATCATAAATCGTCTTCGATTTAGGAACGACGACAATCCCACCTGGATGCTGACCTGTTGAACGCTTGACACCTTCAATTTTCTTAGCAAGACGGTCAATTTGGGCACTTCTCGCTTGAATATTTTTATCTTCTAGATACCCTTTTACATAACCATAGGCATTTCTTTCAGCCACTGTTTGAATGGTTCCTGCTCTAAAGGTGTGGTCTTCACCAATGAGTTCTCTGACGTAAGCATGGGCTTTGGCTTGATAGTCACCTGAGAAGTTTAAGTCGATATCGGGGACTTTATCACCATCGAAACCAAGGAAGGTTTCAAAGGGGATGTCATGTCCATCTTTGATCAGAGGTTTGCCGCATATCGGACATGTTTTCGAAGGTAAGTCATATCCGGATTGAATCCCCTTCATGAAGGGTTGAAAACTCTTCTGTTCGGGCGTCATGCCATAATGAAGTGCTTCTTCATCCGTAAGATGAAAGACCGTAAAATCACCGCTAGGACAACGATAATGCGGTTTTAATGGATTGACTTCCGTAATGTCTAAGAGGGTTGCTACTAAAGATGAGCCAACCGATCATCTCGAACCTACGAGGTAACCTTCATCGAGTGACTTCTTAACCAAAAGATGAGATACATAGTAGTTTGGTGCGAAATCATTTTCAATGATGTTTTTTAGTTCACGTGAAACGCGTTCCATGACCAATGCATGTGGGGTAGAGCCATACATGTATTGCATCTTGTCAAAAACTAGACGTTTGACTTCATCTGAAATACTATCAATCCCGAGCAAATCTTTAAATGCATCATTGGGTAAAGAATAGAGTGCCTTGGGAAAGGCTTGGATTTTGTCAATCGCATCATTGAGTAAATGCGTATTTTTGACGACGATATCATAAGCGAGATCTTTACCTAAAAAGGCCATCGATTTTAGCATTTCTTCGGTCGTTAAGAGATATTGTTCAGGCATCGTTTGATAGCGGGATAATTCATGAATTCCTCCACCCACGAGAGGTGTTCTGATGTAAATCTCACGATACAAGACGTCTTTTTTATCAAGATAATGGACATCGCCACTGGCGATGACAATCTTATTTTGTTCTTTTGCAAACCGGACGATTTTTGAGATGATGGCTTCGATGATCTCTTGCCCATGAACCCCTAAATCCTCAAGCAAATGTTTGTAAGCTTGTGGGGGTTGAACTTCAATGTAATCATAGTATTTGATCGCTTCGATCAAGTCATCATCGCTGCGGTTTAGGGCGGCTTCAAAGACATCGCCATTGGCACAACCACTACCTACAAGTAATCCTTCACGATACTTTTCTAAAACAGATTTTAAGGTACGGGGACCGTTGTAGAAATGCGTCGTTAACGCATCACTAATGACCTTAAAGAGATTTTTATACCCTGTTTGGGTTTGTGCTAACACCATGACATGATGAGGTATGAGATGTTTCCATGCTTCTTTATCATCGATGGATTCATTGATATGTGCGAATGTTTTAATACCTTTTGCCATCAAATCGGTCATCATCATCAACCAGATTTGTGCGGTCACATTAGCATCGTCTTCAGCACGGTGATGTTGTTCTTGTTTGACTTTAAAGTATTTTGCAACTGCTTTAAGATTAAAGCGCTTCAGTTGATCGTTATAGTAATAACGAGCGAGATTGAGAGTATCGACTATCCATGAATCGTCGAATGGTAACCCTAGCTTTAGGGCATTTTCACGGATATGACCTATATCGAATAAAGCATTATGAGCGACTAAGATGGCTCCTTTAATGAATTCTAAGAAATGGGGAAGTTCTTCTTCGATGATGGGGGCTTGTTCGAGCATTTCATCGGTGATATCAGTAAGTTCTGTCGTGAATTCAGATAATGCTTCACCGGGATTAATAAAGGTTTGATAACGCTCAGTGATGCTGCCACCGACAATTTTAACGGCAGCAATTTCAATGATTTTATCACGGGTACTGGATAAACCCGTGGTTTCAATATCGAAAACGACAAAGGTGGCATCTTTGAGAGGGATGTCTTGTTTCGGTGATGAAGTGATTTTAAATGCGAGTTCATCCACGAAATCAAGCTCTACCCCATAGATGGGTTTTATATCTTTTCCTTTGACAGCTTTAAAGATTTCAGGATAAGCATAAAGACCATTATGATCGGTAAAAGCGATGGCTTCATGACCCCATTTAATGGCTTGTTCAATATATTCACTCGCATCGGTCACCGCATCCATATTGGACATTTTAGTATGGACATGAAACTCGATGCGTTTTTCTTTGGCACGGTCCATGCGTTCTTCTTTTTTGTTTTTCTCAATAAAGTGAATGGCATCGGCAAAGATGACCACATCTTTTTGATAGGTATCAAAGTTCGCGCGACCTTCTACCTGAATAAAATCTCCTTCATGGATCGAATCCGCTAAGTCCTTATCCTTATCAGATTTGATGAAGCGCTTGACAAAGATCGCATCATCTTCATCCCCTAAGACAAAGGTTAAAAGTTGCATGTTGGTCAGTTGACGCAAATCGAGTCTTGAGACTTCACCTTCAATTAAAAAGACGACATCTCCTTTTTCATTTTTATATTGGTCTAAACGATACTGATCAATAGGAATTTCCTTGATAGGGACCGATAATGCTGATGATTTCTTAGAAAATTGCTTTTTTACTGTTTGTTTATTCGATGCTTGTTTCGCATAAACCACCTTTTGTTCCATCACCTTTTCTTGTTGCTCGATGGAAGTTTCAATCATTTTTGAAACAGGGGTTAAGTGAACTTGCACTTCATGCTTCACTTTGACGGTTAAACCAAAGGTTTTAAACATCGTGATGATATCAGAAAAATACTCAGTCACATACGTGCTGTCCTGGTCAATTTGGACGATGAACGCTTGATTTTCATAGCGTGCTTTGAAGTTTTTTAACACTAAAAATCGTGCCTTTTCTTTGGCAAGCTCTAAAATTGCATAATCATAGTAATTGAGGGCAAAATCTTGAAAGCGGTCTAAAGATTGATAGTGAATGATGACTTCGACACTGTTCAAGATTCTTGGGATATAGAAGAATGTCTTAACGTTTTGAATAAATGGTAAAAGGGCTTCAGGTTCCACCACTTCGGGCAGGGTAATATGAAAAACCCATTGTTTATTCGTTTCGTCAATCACAACATGATTTAATGTCGCTTGACTGATAATAGGATGGGTGAATTTCGATTGTTCGAGAAAGACTTGGAATTTATTTTTGCTCAATCTTGGGGCCTCCTTTCAATCCATTTAATCGAACGATATGCCCAAAAATGATACACATAGAGCACACCGACAGCTAAGAAATCTAAGATAGGTTCATCGAATAAGATAATCACGAGTTGCATGAAAATCCAAATCGTAGATAAATAAACAGAAAGCTTTAAGCGTTGAGAAAAGGTAAATGGCAAGGTTCTACTGACAAAAATCATGAGGAAGGCCATCAATAAAACCAAAAGGGCATAATCGATAATGGCTGAGAGATAAACGATAAAAATCTCTGATGTGTCAAAAACATCTACCGCATCATAATATTGTTTGATCGCACCTGCAAGGCGTCTTACATTCGTGTTTGAACCATCGCTAAAATCATAATTATCTAGATTTAATTCACTATAAGGTACGCCATCAAAGGTGATGTTTGCGACTTTAAGAGTGAGTTCACTCTGATCAAAATAAAACATGATTTGTTGATTTGAGGTTGAAATATCCCCCATACCTATGGTGAAATATTCGAATGAGGTGGTCACATTTTGAGGATTAATCAATACACCATTTTCAATCATGGTCCCCTCAAGCACCATATCACGTTTAATTGAACTCACTAAAATTTCATAACGATCAACAGACATACCCGGATTAATGGTGACCGATAACCAGACTGGAATCATCAAAAGCATCGGAATTAAGAAGAAATAAAGAAGCGTTTTTCCCCATGAATCCTTAATAAAAAAAACCGCTTGCGGGGGTCGTGTTAAACTTGTTGTCAGACGCTTGAACATACCTTCAACTCCTTGTGTTTTATTATAACATAATAACGCACCATATGATAAAATGAATGTGGTGAAAAACATGAACTTAATGAATCACGAAAAACATTATAACACGCTCCATCACTACTACTTACAAAAATACCAAAAAAAAGTTTTTAAAATATCCCTTAACGGTGGCTTTACATGCCCAAATATCGATGGCACTGTGGCCACAGGGGGATGTACTTTTTGTTCGTACATGGGTAGTGGTGATTTTGCTGGAAATAAACTTGAACCTTTATCCATTCAATTCGAAAAAATAAAGAAAATGATGCATAACAAATGGGGAGATGGTCACTATATCGCTTATTTTCAAGCGAATACCAATACCCATGCTCCTCTAACAAGGCTAAAAGCCCTCTATGAAGAAGCGATCAGGCTAGATCCTAACATCGTCATGCTTTCTATTGGGACACGCCCTGATTCACTCCCTGATGATGTCCTCGATTATTTAGGGGATCTCAATCAAAGAATGCCTGTACAAATTGAACTCGGATTGCAAACAATCCATGAAAGTACTTCTGAATTAATTAATCGTGCCCATGATCTTGCCTGTTTTGATGATGCGGTCAAACGATTGAGAGATAAAAACATCGAAGTTGTCGTTCACATTATCAATGGACTTCCCTTTGAGACTAAGGCGATGATGATCGAGACCGTCAAACATCTCAATACACTCGATATTCAGGGTATCAAGATTCATATGCTCCATCTCATGGAAAAAACGAAGATGGGCTATCAGTACAAAAAAAATCCTTGGCCTCTTCTTTCGCTTGAGGATTATGTTGATATCACTGTTGATCAAATAGGTTGGCTAAGAAAAGACATCATCATTCATCGTCTCACCGGAGATTCTCCATCTTCGATGCTAATCGCGCCTAATTGGACCAGAAAAAAGTTTGTCGTCACCAATGAAATTGACAAAAAGATGCGGAAATTGAATTTATGGCAAGGAGATTACTATGAGAAAGAACGTTCTTCTTGATCAAGCACATGCGATATTAAAAGAGCTCATCACGAAAGAGGATGTCTTCGTGGACGCCACGATGGGAAATGGTCATGACACATATTTCTTATCTTCACTCGCTAAAGAAGTTTATGCTTTCGATATCCAAGAACAAGCTTTACAAAAAACAAAAGAGAAGGTGGGTCACCTTCCTCATGTGCATTT
>JBBIMC010000046.1:5778-8646 GCA_037444605.1 Mycoplasmatota bacterium
ACTATGTACTTGATTTCCGAGGTGTTATCTTTAATCTTGGTTATCTACCTCAAGGAGATCCAACGATCACGACGATGCATGATGTGACCATCAGGACTCTCAATATGATTCTACCGATGCTTAAAAAACATGGCTTCATCCAAATCGTGGTCTATCCTGGTCATCCCGAAGGAAGGATCGAATCAAATGTTATTCTAACATGGTTAAATACCATCAATCCTCATCATTATCAAATCACCATCACATCATTTCATCATCAAGAGAATCTTCCACCTTACATGATTATGATCTATAAAACAAAAGACGAAGGCTAATTAACCTTCGTCTTTTATCCCAAAGGGGAAACTATGGGCGTCTATTTTGCCATTCTTCAATTTCGTCTTTTCTTTCTTCGTGACGTTCTTGCATATGATTCATAAAATCTTCAACATCATCGTGATGTTGTTGTCTACGAGCTTGAACGAGTTCACGAATTTGATTACGAATGGCTGCAGATTCTTCATGAAATTGATCCCTGATGATGGTTACTTCAGCGAGTAATTCTTCACGGAGGGCTTGAATTTGATCAAGATAACTTTGAATGTTTGCTTCTAGAACTAAGATATCGGCTTCAAGTTGATCAATTTCAGCCTGAATCGCTTCAGTTCCTTCTGTGGCTGCTTCAAGTTCAGCAATCTTAGCAGTAAGTGCTTCATTGAGTGTAACTAAATTAGCTTCTGCTAATGCTAAATCCACTTTAATCGCTTCAATTTGAGGGAAATATTCATCATAGAGTGCTTGACGAGCTGCTAGAAATTCATCTCTTAATGCTTGTGCCACATCATGCATTTCTTCACGAGCAGTTTGGAGGATGGCTTGGAGTTCATCAACTGACATCAATAAGGCATCTTCTAAGAGTAAACCATCGCTAACCACGACAGCTGATTGAGCTAAACGTAAGAAACCAGGGGTAACACCATAACTTTCGGCTTCTGCGAGAAATTCAGGAGTAAAACCTTTATCTTCTGCGCGACCCTTCATCCCACGATTCATAAATGATTCGTTCACATGTTCTTTCACACGATCACGAATTCTTTCACCGATTTCAGGATCATTAGCGACTGCAGTGACAGAAACAATGGTTTCTTCTGCATCGATATCAATATAACCCAATTCAATCGCTGTCTGAATGATGAGATCAACCGCTTCATCGAGATCTAAACCGATCACATCGATTTCCGCTAATAAGACTTCACCATCTTCATTGAGAGGATTGGCGTAAACGACAACTTCTCTTGGATTGACGATCAATTCGACAGAGGGATTGATGTCTAACGTGACATAGGTATCATCTTGCGCGCTCACATCAAGTGCACATGAGGATAAGAATAATGCTAAACCAGCAACAAAGACTAAACTCATTAACCATTTCATTGTTTTCATAAGATTTACCTACCTTTCACACTATATACTTCTTACTCTATAGATTTATTGGGATTATGGGATATTTTGTGTATTTTTTACATACCATGAGGTTCTCTCATACCAGGCATGAGTCGACCCATCGCGAAAGTAAATGCTGCACGTCCCTCGGGTTCAACTAAGATGGAATAAGTTCTAACATTGGGGAGCTCTAGTATTCTGATCGTCATGGTGCCTTCTTCAATGTCCCCATCAAAATCTAGGCTATAGGTGACTAAGATGATCTTACGGTCATTTTCAACACCCATCGTAAAGGTATAGGTTCCACTAGATTCGCCATCGATAAAGGTCAGTGTTGCTGTACGAGTACCTTCAATTTCTTCTAACGCAATGGTCACCGTTTCGATCGAAAGATCATTTTTGACGAGTTCAACGGTATAGATGTAGGCTCCATCCACTTCGCTATAATCCAAGATGACATAATTCTCTTCATCTTTTTGAGCAATCATCCGAAATTGCTTGTCACCGATGGTTCCTTCCGCAGTCATGGGATATGATTTTGTTCCAACTTGGATGATCCCATTGATCGTGAAACGTTTGGTTTCTTGATTTATCTGTTGATTATATCTCAAATCATAGTCGTTTTCTTCATCTAAGAAGTCTCTAGTTCTAAAGCGCATTTGACGTTGATAACCATTGGTGATTGCTTCATCCACGGTTTCAAAGTTTTCATTGGAGGCGTAGAGCATTTCAATGGTTTGCAAATAGCGCTGGACATCTAAGAGTTCATCTTGGATGCGATCATTACGGTCTCTTGGTCCCATAAAGAGTGTTGTGTAAGAAGTGGTGGTAGATAATTCAGTATCTAACACATCAATCAGTGAGGTCGCTTGAATCGTTGATAAGGCTACTGCATCTTCGATATCTTCTAAGGCGAGCGTTTCAGGGACGGTGGGATCTGGTGGAATGACACTTTGATCAGTCAAAATTAAAACAATAAGAAAGAGTGAGGTCATCACGGAGAGGCTTAACCAGACAATGGGTTTAAGTCTTAAGGATGGCTTTTCTTGTTTAATGACTAAAGGTCTAGGTAAGCTTTGTGCTTTTTGAATGATTTCTTGCGAAAAATCCTTGACATCAAATGCCATAGCTTTGTTTTTAATTGTCTTTTTAAGTTCTTTCTTTGTCATCATTCTCACCTACCTTTTCTTTTAAATATTTCATCGCTTTATTGTAGATCCACATGACAGTCCCTAAAGGTTTGTTCATAATCCTGGCAATTTCGCGAAATTTTAGATCATTAATCACGTGCATCACGACGATTTCTCGTTCATCTTTTGATAAATAATCCAGGAGTTTCAAAATATCTGGATCATCGTAACTTTCTTCCTCGGGCGAGGGTATCATTTCGATGAATTCATCAGAAACGATTTCTTTTTTCTTTTGATTGTAATAATTAATGGCTAA
>JBBIMC010000046.1:8680-8916 GCA_037444605.1 Mycoplasmatota bacterium
AGCCTTCTTTGTAGTTCTCGATCTTTTCTAAAAAACGCATGTATGTATCTTGCAAGAGGTCTTCTGCAGCACTTTGGTCCTTAACCACTGCGTAGATAGCAAAAAACACTTGTTGCTTGGTTAAGCTGTAGAACACATCAAATCGATTGTAATTGTGAACCTGAAGCTCACGAATAATGTCCTTGACCTTTTCCATAATTTCCCCTTACACACTATATACTGTATCGTCGCTATTT
>JBBIMC010000047.1:0-1883 GCA_037444605.1 Mycoplasmatota bacterium
CATCGTGATTAACTCTTTCGCATAGGGCTTATCAATCTTTTCAAGTAAGGGGAGAATTTCTTTTTGAATGCGACGTGTAACCTCAACACTCTTACGGTTAGCGACCCATTCTTCTGCAAGAACTTTGACTGCTTCTGGCATGTCATCTAAGTGATCAACAAGGAGAGTTTGTACACGATCTCTCATTGTTTCGTAGGCAATCTTCATCCCAAAACCAAACTCTGCATTATCTTCGAAGAGTGAGTTTGCCCATGCAGGACCAAATCCTTCAGGATTGGTGGTGTATGGAGTCGCTGGGAATGATCCACCATAAATGGAGGTACATCCTGTCGCATTGGCGAAAATCATATGATCACCATAGAGTTGGGTGAGTGCTTTAATATAAGGTGTTTCACCACAACCTGCGCATGCACCAGAGAATTCAAAGAGGGGTTGTTGGAAACTTAAGTTCTTCGCATTGTCAGTACCTAAATCTTTGTAGGTGACTTCATTGAAGAAATAATTCGCGGTTTCTTGAGAACCCTTGGCGAGTTCATCGCCGATGGGAACCATAACAAGTGACTTGTTAGGTGTTGGACATACTTGAACGCAGACACCACATTCGGTACAGTCGAGAGTGGATACTTGAATGGTGAACTTATATCCTTCCATGCCTTTGCCTTTCGCTTGGAGCATCTTCGCACCTTCAGGTGCACTTGATGCTTCACTTTCATCGGCTAAGAATCCACGGATGACTCCGTGAGGACATGCGAAGACGCATTGGTTACATTGAATACAGTTCTCTGAACGCCATTCAGGAACATAGTTGGCAATCCCACGCTTTTCATAAGCGGAAGAACCATTTTCCATATGGGCATCTTCGTAACCTAAGAATGCAGAGACAGGGAGTGAATCCCCTTCGATGGCATTGACAATGTCAGCAATCTTCTTGACGAAATCAGGACGATCAGTTTCAACTTTCGCTTCATCTTCTAAAAGTGCCCATTCCGGGTTGACTTTCACTTCGACGAGATGCTTGTATCCCGCATCAATCGCGTTGTTGTTTAATTCAACAATGGCTTCACCTTTACGACCATAGGTTTTTTCTGCATACTTCTTCATGTACGTATTCGCTTCTTCATAGGGAAGTAAATGTTCATTGAGTTTGAAGAATGCGGATTGCATAATGGTGTTGATACGACGTCCTAAACCGATTTGATATGCTAAATCAACCGCATTGATAATATAGAATTTCGCTTTCTTCATCGCGAGTTGACGCTTCACCTTGTTAGGAAGCAATTCTTCGATATTTTCAGCGGGTGTTTGGGTGTTGAGTAAGAAGGTACCCCCTTCTCTTAATCCCTTGAGCATATCATACTTTCTTAAGTAGGTATCTGTTGAACAAGAAACAAAGTGTGGATAGTTCACTAAATACGTAGACTTGATGGGTTTTGGTGAGAAACGAAGATGCATGCGTGTGACACCACCGGCCTTTTTAGAGTCGTAGGAAGCATACGCTTGAGAATAGAGGGTTGTTTTATCCCCAATGATCTTCGTAATATTTTTGGATGCTCCGACCGTACCATCAGAACCTAATCCAAAGAATAAGAGTTCAGTCGCATCTTTATCAGAAACATCCACTGTCGTATCAATCTTTAATGAGGTATGGGTGACATCGTCATTGATACCTAAAGTGAATTGATCTTTTTGTTCGCCGGACATGTTATCAAAGACAGCAACAAGCATAGCTGCTGTTGTATCCTTGGAGGAAAGACCATAACGACCACCTAAAATAAGAGGTTGTTTTTCTTTGCCATAATAAATCGATCTAACGTCTAGGTATAAAGGATCTCCTGTTGCCCCTGGTTCAATCGTACGATCAAGAACGGTGATCCGTTTGACGG
>JBBIMC010000047.1:1974-8875 GCA_037444605.1 Mycoplasmatota bacterium
GCCTTGTTCACGCAAGTGATCAATCGTTTGTTGAGCCGCTTCGATCACAGAACCCATTGCGATGACAACGTCGGTTGCTTCTGGATCACCATAATAAACGAAAGGTGCATATGGACGTCCGGTAATCTTTGTTATTTCTTGCATGTATTCATTAACAATGTCAGGAATACCTGCATAATGGGATGCTTGAAGGACGCGAGTTTGGAAGTAGACATCATCGGATTGTGCGGTTCCGCGTGTCACTGGATGCATGGGGTTTAATCCTTTTTCTCTAAACTTAGCGAGTGCTTCTTTATCAAGTAAACGGTCAAATTCTTTATAGTCAATCACTTCAATCGATTGAACTTCGTGAGAGGTTCTAAATCCATCGAAGAAATGAACGAATGGAATACTTGATTTAATGGCAGATAAATGTGCAACACCTGCCAAATCCATCGCGGATTGAACAGAGGTGGACGCGATCATTGCCCAACCGGTTTGACGTGCTGCCATGACGTCTTGGTGATCACCAAAGATCGAGAGTGCTTGAGCAGCAATCGAACGTGCAGCCACATGCATGACCCCTGGTAACAATTGACCAGCAATCTTGTACATGTTAGGAATCTTTAATAGTAGTCCTTGAGATGCAGTAAACGTTGAGGTTAGTACACCCATTTGTAATGAACCGTGGACAGTTCCTGCAGCACCTGCTTCACTTTGCATTTCGATGACCTTAACTGGCATACCGAATAAATTCTTTTTCCCTTCAGATGCCCAGAGATCAACATACTGTGCCATGGGTGATGATGGTGTAATAGGATAAATCCCTGCTACTTCACTGAACGCATATGCACAATACGCGGCAGCTTCATTTCCATCCATGGACTTAATAACTTTTTTAACCATGAAAATCCTCCTCAAAACATTATTTCAATGCATTTAATATTTCTGATGCATTCTCACTTGGAGATGCTTTTTCAAACACGTGTGTAATGATTCCTTGCTCATCAAGAAGGAAGGTGCTTCGACTCATACCCATGTATTTTTTACCATACATGCTCTTTTCAACCCACACTCCAAAATATTCAGCCACCTCAACGTTCTCATCACTTAAGAGAAGGAAGGGTAGTTGATATTTTTCGATGAACTTCTTATGGCTCTCAGGACTATCTTTGCTGATACCGATGACTTTGATGCCAGCTTGCTTAAAGCCATCATAAGCATCTCTAAAGGCACATGCCTGGGTTGTACATCTTGGCGTATCATCTTTTGGATAAAAATAGATGACCACTTTTTGTCCTAAATAATCACTGAGCCGATGGATTGTATGATCGGCATCTGGTAAACTGAAATCACGAATCTTCGTTCCCACAGATAACATAGACTGCCTCCACATATTATTCTTTAATCCAGCATTTTTATTATACTCTATAAGTCAAGAAAAATACACCCAAAAATAATGAAAACGGGTACATTGTAAACTTTGTAAATTAATAGCCCATAAAAACCCATAATTGAGCGTTATCTTTAGATATCTTCCAAAAAGAAAAAGAATTCACGAGGATTCGCTATTCTTTTTCTCAATAAAAAGATTTACTTCTGAAAGGTTTCATTCAATGGTGCGGGTGACAGGATTTGAACCTGCACGCCATAGGCGCTAGATCCTAAGTCTAGTGCGTCTGCCAATTTCGCCACACCCGCGCAAATCGAATTATACCTTTTTTTTAGATGGGTGTCAATTCTTTTTTGAAATTAGGGTTTCTTATGTTTGATGATAAACCAAACGCTTGTCCCAAACAGTGCCAAAGCCGCTAGGGATGTTGCAATCCACATCCATGAAATCCCTGATTCTTCATCGACATTGATCAAAACTCTTGAAGTGACTTCTTCTCCGTCAAGGATGTAAGAAAGATAAACATAATACTCACCTTTTTGGTCTTCACGTCCCGCATATTCGTTATACAGTATTGAGACACTGGATACTGATAAGCCTTGAGACGCCGTATGTTGGATGAACCAATCGATGATGTCTTCCTCTGACATAAGTTCTGCTGTTGAGCGTTCAATGATATCACTACCAATCTCAAAGGTTGGACCTTGATGATCGATGACGTGAATGTAAACACTGAATGTGGTTGTATTGAGTTGTGTATCTTGTGCCTGATACGTGACCAAATAGCGTCCAGGGGTTGTTGTCTGCATGTATTCATCTGTTGTTATGGTGATGGTGACATTGGATAAATCAACGGCATCTGTGATCTCAAAATGATTTTTAATGTCATTGGATGTTAATGGTGTGTCTGTCGTATATAAGTAGATGGATGTCGGTCCATACACAATAGGGGGGACGTTATCAACCAAGTTGATGGTCACATTAATCGTTTCTTCGTTTCCAGAACTATCGACAGCTTTAAGTAATACTGCATATGTCCCTGGTGTAGTGGCTGCTGAATAGGTATCTGAGATGACCATTAAATCAGAACTACTCAAATCATCAACGTTATCAGAGACGATAACATAACTCTTGATGGTGGCGATACTCCATTTACTTGCGATAGGGATATCCAAAGGTGCTTCTACTGAAAGAACAGGTTTTGTTAAATCAAATACTTTAACATCAAGATAGAACTTTTTTCGAACATGATTATAGATTGTTTCATAAACCATGCGATATGTTCCCGGTGTTTTATCCGAACTGCTATATGCATCTGAGAGTAAAGTTTTCGTTATTTGATTCCCATATGGATCTTTTGCTGTAAGATAAGATTCTATGGTTGCTAATGAGGGGAGTGCATCATAATCGACAGGAAGCACACCCCCATAACTCATCACCTCAGATGGCATGAGATAGGGAACAAACCCATTAAAATCTTGGTAGGTTCCTTGGTAGAGCATAATCTCATAATTATTGACATCCGATACAGGAACATGATGCATATCAATAAGACCCGTCGTGGATTGAAATTCAATATAAGCTCTTTGATTGAGAGAATCATTAACCAAATAACTTTCAAAAGCATTCGATCCATCGTTTTCATCAAAGGCAATGTAAAGACTGGTAATATCTGTGATATAGTCAGTAAGGTAGGTATGACTCATCACGAGTGTATACGTTTGGTTGACTGCTAAATTTAGTGTTTCTGTATAATTTGCGACATCAGGATTGTACTTATAACCCTCCAATAGTGAAAGATTTAACAAATTGATTTCATTCAATGGTGTAGATTCTTCAGCTCTGGATGTGACACGGACACTAAAAGCGACAAACATCATTAAGACAAGTAAAACTATTTTTTTCATGTTTCTTACCTCCTGACCTATGTTAGGAAACAGTGGTAAGATTTACTTTAAAAATAAAAAAAGGAGTGATCTCCTTACATAGACTTATGGCAGGGCTAGCTGGATTCGAACCAACGATCGAAGGGTCAGAGCCTTCTGCCTTACCACTTGGCTATAGCCCTAAATTCGTGGGGCGGCTGATGGGAGTTGAACCCACCAATGTCGGAGCCACAATCCGATGCGTTTACCGCTTCGCCACAGCCGCCGTGTGATAGCGCAATTATTATTATACAATATTATTCATATTTGTAAAGTGAAATTGTGTTATTTTTTTTTATTGATTGAATATCGAAACAAGATAAAGTAAACTATACAAAGAGAGGTGTGAGCAGCATGTTAAAATGGGTTTTACGATTTTTTTATCTCATGATCATTATGGTTGCGACCGTTTATGTCTACGGAAGTGCTAATTATAGTCGCTTAGAAGCATATTATGCTGAATATATGAATGATTATGTCGATGATGAGGCAACATATTTAGAAGGCATCAATACATTGATGAATATAGATTATCACCAAGAAAGTCCGGCATATACGTATGTCGCCACGAGTGATACACATAAGTTTACGTTAAGTATTTTTGCGATTGGTGTGACACTTGATGACACATTATATGATGGAATGATGATTTTTGTCAATGATGTTGACATCACTGAGGATGGAACACCTGTACAAAATCCAAAATTAAAAATTGAAGTGACGTTGAGCGATGATACATATCTATCCGGTGAAGAAAAGGTGAATACTGCCACTGTACTTCATGATCCTGAGAAGCCTTTCCCTTATTCTTATGTTCCCGCTCTCTTCTTGCTTTATGCTGATAATTACTTACTTATCCCACAAGTGGAAGGTTCAACAGATCCATTAAGTTATGCCACGGTCGAACAGATCAGTATTGCCTACTCCAATGGTGAAACCGATGAGGATGGTGCATTAGTTTATAATGATACGTTATTATTTATTGGTGCTGGATCTGAACTTGCGGATGCTGCCTATAATAAAAAATCAGACCTTATTATTGACAATACAACCTTACAACTATCCGAAAACTTTGCTGGAGATCAACCCACAGAAGTAGAAATGACAACGTTTGGCCTAAATGCAAATCGTGGAGATTTAACAGAATTTAATGGTGTCATTTTTAGAACCATGGCAATTTATGTCCTCATCGTTCTTGCATTAACCTATGTTCTCTTCTTCCACAAGATGGTCATGGATAAGGTGAGATCAAAACGTATGGGTGAGGCAAATCAAAACAAGCCCAAAGTAGAAGAGGCAATCTTCAAAGATATCGAATATCCTAAAGAGGATGGGAAGTAATTTCCATCCTTTTTTCTTCATCTAATCATTGCATTTTTGTTTTTGTCTATGCTATACTTACTTATGCGCACAGAGGGGTATGGTGTCAACGGTAGCACAGCGGTCTCCAAAACCGTCAGTACGGGTTCGAATCCTGTTACCCCTGCCATGTAAAAATAAAGTCCATTGCTGGACTTTTTTGTTTATGACTTTCCTCATTCTTGATGATCCTTGTGAAACTTGACAATAATGTGTGTTCCCCGTGACATGGAACTCTTTAAATCGATGGTTCCTTCATATTTCATCACGATGTGTTTCACGATAGCTAAACCTAACCCTGTCCCTCCATCTAGACGACCTTTATCAACACGATAGAACCGTTCAAAGACACGTTGTTGGTGCTCAGGTGCGATTCCGATGCCTTGGTCTTTAACAGAAAAGAGAATGTCATTTCCTTGAGTTTTAAGTGTGACTTGAACCAATTTTTGGTCTTCGCTATACTTAATCGCATTTTCAATGAGATTTTTAAATAGTTTATGCATATCGATTGGATCACTGAGGTATTCAATACGAGATATCGCTTGATGTATAGTTATATTTTTCGCATCAGCAAGCGGTTTGAGCTGACTTAATACATCATTTAATATCTGTTCTAGATGAACGTTTTGATACGTCTTCTCTTTCAAATTTTCGAGTCTAGAAAGCATCAGCATATCTTCAACAAGCGCAGCCATCATCTCTGTTTGTTGGACAATATTGTGTGCAGTTGATGAAAATTCATCACCTGATATCAATCCATGTTCAATCAACTCTGCGTATCCTCTTATCGCGGTTAAAGGGCTTTTGAGTTCATGGGATGCATGACTGAAGAAATCACGTTTGATTTGTTCAATGGCGCGTTCTTGTGTGACATCTTTAAACGTGATGAGAACCGTTGCTTGGGATTTGTTTCTGCCCTCGGCATTGACATGAAAGGCTTTAAACTCAATCGTTTTTCCTTCCATCTTTGCATCAAAGGTCACGTTGGTTTGACCTTGATTTGTTTTTGTTATTGCCTCTTTGATTTGATTATCTCTAATCATGTAGTACGAGGGCTTGTCATAAGCTTCATCATTTAAGTGGAATAGGTTAGCTGCATCGTCATTAAAGTAAACGAGTTCTTCACGATCATTGAAAAGCATGACACCTTGTTTGAGCTCGTTTAAGATTTCTTTAAGTTGAATTTGATAGGTTTCGATGGAACGAAGATTTTTATCAGTTTCTAAATTGATTCGGTTCATCTCATTAAGTAAATCATTGATCTCTGGATATGGCGAAGTGAGTGCCATGACCTCATAGTTTCCTTCGGATAGTGCGGTCAAACCCACTTTAACTTTTTCCCAAGGAGACATGACATTTTTATTAATCCTTACCAATCCCACATAGTAGAAACCAATAAATCCAAAAGAGGTGAATATCAAAATCCAAAGGAGTCTTGAGTAATAAATAGACTGTGAAGCGAGCGGGATGGACACTCTTAAAATATTTTGATCATCCATGCGTTTAGCCATATAAAAAAGTTCTTCACCAATCGTTAATGAAGTGCGTACTGACATAGACCCTAAGTTTTTAATCTCTGGTCTTTGACTCTTATCTTGACCCGTTTCTTCATCATGTGAATCTGCTAGGACAATGCCATCAGGATCGAGTATGGTAATCCGTCGTCCTGTATCAATTTGATATTCACTCACAAATTCTAAAGGTGTGCCCTCATATGATTCATATTCTAACTCAACTTCTGCAAGCACAAAAGAAACCAAGGCCTTTTGTTGGTTTTGTTGGAGTGTATAGATGCCAATAAATACGATGATAAAAAAGATAATAAATGCAATCAGCATCAGGATGATGTTATTTCTTATCAGTGCTTGTTTCATTCAATTTGATATCCTATACCTCTAATCGTCACGATTTCAGCTGTGCTATTTTGTGACTTGAGTTTTTCGCGAAGTGATTTAATATGCATGTCAAGAGTGCGGGTTTCACCGATAAAATCCGTCTCCCAAACGTCTTTAAAAATTGTTTCCTTTGAGACTACATTTTTTTGATTTTTTAAAAGCAATTTAAGAATGGAATACTCTTTATTGGTGAGATATACTTAGGTCTCATCAATCGTGAGTTGATGCTTTTTATCATCAAGAATGATATTACCGATTGACCACTTTCGATCATCGTTAAGTTTTCTCAATTTTGATTGAATGCGTGAGGTTAATTCAAGCACACCGAAGGGTTTTGTCATGTAATCATC
>JBBIMC010000048.1:0-8079 GCA_037444605.1 Mycoplasmatota bacterium
CGCGTATTTTACTGGAATTTCGAATGCTAAATTCCGAAAAAGCGTTCTTCCAGGAGATACTTTAGAACTCCGTTGTGAACTCCATAAAATTCGTCGTGGTTTTGGTTTTGGGCATGCTGAAGCATACATCAAAGGTGAACTTGCCTGTGAAGCGGACATTTCATTTGCAGTTGGTCAATAAATGGTTGCCTATACGTTACTTGAATTTGAAGAACTGACATCTACTAACGATTTTCTCAAAGAGAATCATACCTATTTTCCTCATTTTACGTTTATTAGGGCAGATGTTCAAACCCAAGGACGTGGTCAATATGATCGCACTTGGCAGTCGAATAAAGGAGAAAATCTCCTTTTTTCAGTCTTATTAAAACAAGTTAACGCGAGTCAATCGGATGCTTTAAAACGATGGATTATGGATACATTGATCGATGTATTGCAATCCATTGGGATTTCTCCTCATTTTAAAGAACCCAATGATTTGTACGTGGATGATAAAAATATTTGTGGAATATTAATTGAATCGATGTCGATGGAACACATCTTTGATGTGGTGATCATTGGTGTGGGTTTGAACGTCAATCAAATGGACTTTCATGGCATGAATGCAACATCCATACAAAAACAACTCCATAAATCATTAGGGTTACATGAACTATTTAAACAAATCGTTGAAGCCATGGCTAGTGCCTATCCCAGATACCTATGAAGTCGATGATCCGTGTCGGCATGTTTGCTGCAATTCTTTCTGTATCTGTCTATCTGATCCCACCGGTTTTTGTCCCTGTTGTCCAAGTGAGTGTGACCGTACAAACGCTTTTCATCTTTCTTATTGGTTACATCTTGAAACCGAAAGAAGCTTTTCTATCGGTTTTTATCTACATCTTGATCGGAGCGATAGGATTACCAGTCTTTAGTGGTGCCCAAGGAGGAATGACTCATTTGTTGGGTCCTACAGGTGGATTTATTCTCTACTTTCCTTTGATGGCATGGTTGATTTCATTAACAAAAAAATCAGAACAAGGATGGCTCTATCATTTTTTCTATGGTTTTGTTTTTGGAATCTTAATGCTTTATGTGATTGCGAACACCTGGCTTTCGTATAGCCTTGGCATATCGTATATTCAAGGACTCATGGGGTTGCTGATTTTTATTCCCTTTGATATACTTAAATGGACGTTAGCTTACATGATTTATCATCGTTTTCCAAAGGATATCTTAGATTAAACAAAAAGGAAGAGGATTATGCATTCACGGAAATCTAGTTTTTACTTAATTGCATTCATTTATTTCATCGCGATTATGTTAGGTGTTTATGTATTCTCAATCATGCCTAATTTTATGTTCATTTACCGATTTTTATTCGCAGATATCGTGGTTACACTCACCATTTATGTGTTTTCCATTCTCCTGAAAAATGCTTCATTATATGATCCTTATTGGAGTGTAATCCCACCCATTTTACTCGGACTTGCAGCTTGGTATTATCAAGTTTGGTCCATTCATGTGGTCTTAATGCTCATCGCAATCTCTATTTGGGGAATCAGATTGACCTATAATTGGGCAAGTTTATGGACAGGATTTGATGAGATTGATTGGCGTTATCAAGCCATGAAAGAAAAAGCACCCCATCTGTATCCCTTAACCAACTTGTTTGGAATACAATTATTCCCTACCTTAATCGTTTTTGTACAACTCAGTCACGCACTGATGGTGATTAATCATAATCAAGGGACATTTTTCTTAAGTTTGCTTGGTGCCATGATCATTATCGCTTCTGCGATGATGCAATGGTTTGCTGATCAACAGATGAAACGATTTAAGAAAAATCATCAAGGTGAAAAGGTCTGTATTGATGAAGGGTTGTGGCGCTATTCGAGACATCCCAATTATTTTGGTGAAGTGATGGTTTGGTGGGGATTATATCTCTTTTATCTTGGTGATGTGAAATCTCTTGATGTCATGATTATCGCACCTCTGATGATGACTGCCCTCTTTGTCTTTATCAGCATTCCATGGATGGAAAGAAAAATCCTAAAGACACGACCAGAATATAAAAATTATCAAGCCAAAGTCTCCATGCTGATCCCTTTCTTTCGCAAAGAAAAAGATGAATCAACAACCGAACTTGCTTGACAATTGATAATTATTTGATATCATACATGTAGGGAATGAATGTCTCCCTTCGTCTCTTGACGTAAACCGCACACGCTGATGACTTCTACAACACCTGTTGTGGAGTCTTTTTTTTAGGAGAAAATGATGTTACTTTCCATTGCACTGATCATTTTAATCGCACTTACGCTTGGTAAATTACTCAAGATGGTTCGCATTCCACCCATTTTAGGGATGTTGCTGACAGGTATTCTTTTAGGACCCTTCATCTTTGATCTCATCGATGATCGCATCTTATCACTTTCTGCAGAATTACGGCAAATCGCGCTCATCGTGATTTTATTAAGAGCAGGTCTAGCACTTAAACTTGAAAATTTAAAAAGGATTGGTCGACCCGCATTATTGATGAGTTTTATTCCTGCCACATTTGAATTGATTGGGGTTCTTATCTTAGGACCTCTCCTTTTAGATCTATCATTTCTTGAAGCAGCGATTTTAGGAAGCATCTTAGCAGCAGTATCACCTGCAGTCGTCGTTCCAAAAATGCTTCACTTGATGGAAAGTGGTTATGGAAAGAAGAAACATATTCCTGAACTTATCTTGTCAGGCGCATCGCTTGATGATATCTATGTGATTATTTTGTTTACGAGTTTCCTCCAATCCTACATGACGGGAAACCCTTCCTTGCACCTGTTCTATCAATTACCTTTATCGATTCTCTTAGGGATAGGTCTTGGACTTTTCCTAGGCTTTTTGTCTGCACAGTTCTTTAAACGATTTCATATGCGTGACACCATCAAAGTCCTTATTCTCTTTTCCTTAAGCTTTTTATTGATTACCCTTGAATTAAGTTTGAAACCTTGGGTGTCCATCAGTGGTCTATTAGCCGTCATGGTTCTTGGAGGAATGATTCATCATCAGTATCCTGTCTTAGCCAAAAGACTGGTGGGGAAGTTTGAAAAAATTTGGGTGATTGCAGAGATTATGCTGTTTGTTCTTGTCGGCGCTGCTGCTGATATTTCCTTGGTATCTAATCTGGGCATTCAAGCGATTCTCCTCATATTAGGTGCATTGATGTTTCGCTCCTTTGGGGTCTATCTTGCGTTAATCAAGACAAACTTGATCGTTAAAGAGCGACTCTTTGTGATGATTGCCTATTTACCAAAAGCCACGGTCCAAGCAGCAATCGGGGCTATCCCTCTTGCCTCAGGCATTCCTTCAGGTCATCTCATGCTATCGATGGCAGTATTGGCGATTCTTATCACAGCACCTTTAGGTGCTATCGGGATTGATCTTTCATACCAGAGACTTCTCACTAAGGAAAATTGAACGCATTTTGGGTAAAAAAGGGTACAATATAAGGAGAGTATCATTTTTCTCTACCGATTTAAAGGTTTTAGTGATAAAATATTAAGGGTTTAGCAAGAAATAAAGGAGATCAAACTATGAAGCGAAACAAATTCATCGTCATCGGTTGTGGCAGACTAGGGGCGAATATCGCGACTAAAATGTCAGAATTAGGCGAAGATGTCATCATCATCGATTCAACTGAAGATTCCTTTAGAAAACTCCAGGATTCATTCACCGGATATGAAATCGTCGGTGATGCTACGGATTTAGCAGTTTTAGAAAATGCCTATATCAAATATGCAAAGACTGTTGTCTTGACGACAGATAGTGATAATACCAACATCTATTTAGCGCATATTTGTTATTATGTCTATAATGTTCCAAAGATCTTTGTTCGTTTGTCAGATACCGATAAGGGCCGTCTTCTTGAAGGGACCTATATTAAAGCCATTTATCCATTTAAACTTTCCTTAGGTGAGTTTATGGATCAGTATGAGGAGGGGGATGTCTAATGAAAGTCATCATTACCGGCGGTAAGCATGAAGCCGATTACATCGTCCAACGTTTGAAAGAAGAACACCATCAATTGATCGTGATTAACAATGATCGTCAATTTGCTGAATATATTAGTACCAACAATGACATTCAAGTATTTCCAGGGGATCCGACAAAGTCCTATACACTCTCGGATGCAGAATGCGAATACGCGGATGTTCTTTTGGCGCTTTCGGATAGTGATACGGATAACTATATCACATGTGTCACTGCTAAAAAACTTTTTAATATCAGAAAAACAGTCGCTAAAGTAAGAAACCCAAAAAACGTCGATCTCTTTAAAAAATTAGGCGTCGATTCCGTGATTTCATCCACCTATTTGATGGCTCAAAGCATTCTTAATGAATCATCCGTCGAAAATATCATTAAGACATTGTCGATTGAAGATGAAAAGATCGTGATGATAGAAATTGGCGTTGAAGATGATTATGCGATTGAAAATCAGCGAATTATGGACGTTTCTTTCCCAAGAAACATTAACATCAGCTGTATTTTCAGAGATCCTCACGTCATCATTCCTAAAGGGGATACCCGAATCAAAGCCAATGATAAATTGATTATCATCACCACGCCTTCAGAAAAAGAAGAAATTATTGACTTCATTCAAAAGAAACGATAAATTATGGACAAAAAATCTCTCCGTGGCTATCCATTAATTGTTAGCTACCTAGGCCTGTTTTCTATCTTAATCGGGATGATCATTATTTTTCCACTCATCATGGTGGTTTTTTACCATGAGGAGGTCAATCAAATTGTCTACTTTTTACCTACAGGATTGACGCTCATTCTTTTTGGGCTTATTTCTAAATTCTTATTTCGTGGGTATGAAAAAGAACGATTGGAACGCCATCAAGATACGATATTAGTGGTTTTGTTATGGATATTTGCCATCTTCGCTTCAGCAATTCCGTTTATATTGACTGGAAATTATAATCTAGCACAGGCAGTCTTTGAGACATCATCTGGGTATTCCACGACTGGACTCACCGTCGTCGATGTGACACAAGCATCCCATGTGTTCTTATTCTATCGCAGTGTTTTACAATTTGTGGGTGGCGCTGGGTTGGTTTTGGTCTTAACAGCAACGATATCAGATAAGTTTGGTATGCGCATGTATAATGCGGAAGGTCATCCTGATAAACTGATGCCTAATCTCATCCGTTCAGGACGCTATATTTTAGCGATCTACTTAGGTTATGTATTCATTGGCACTATTCTTTATATCATCTTAGGTATGACCCCATTTGATGCCATCAATCATTCAATTTGTGCGGTAGCTACCGGTGGTTTCTCGACAAAGGCACAAAGCATTGGCTATTATCAAAGTGTTCCGATTGAAATTGTGACCATCTTCTTGATGATCGCGGGAGGAACCAATTTCTTCGTTCATTTGTTGATTATCACGGGTAAATGGAAGAGTGCTCTCAAACATATCGAAACGAAGTCATTCTTTATTATCGCCATCATTGGTGTTGCGATCTCGACGTTATCCATCATCGGTTATACGAATGATTCGTTTGGTCAATCCTTGCGGATCGGCGCGTTCCACTTTATCTCCGCATTAACAGGTACTGGATATCAAATCATGCCATCCTTCACATCACTCAATGCGGTGTTCTTTGGACTGATTATCATTGGGATGATTATGGGTGCAGGCATTGGTTCAACCTGTGGTGGTTTGAAACAATATCGAGTTGGGCTTGGAATTAAGTCGATTTATTGGAGTTTTGCCGATCGTGTCACACATAAGAACGTCATTAAAAAACATTTTATCAATCGTTTAGGAAACAAGATGATCGTGACCGTGAACGATATTGCAGAAAACTATGCCTTTATCTTAGTCTACTTAATCTTCTTAATGATAGGAACGGTCATCTTTAGCGTCTACACGGGTGAATCGATGCAGTTTGCACTCTTCGAGTTTGCCTCAGCCCTAGGCACCGTAGGATTAAGTGTGGGTATCACAGGATACACAGCCCATCCTGTCATCCTTTGGACATCAACGATAGGTATGTTTTTAGGAAGACTTGAGTTTTATGTTTTCTTCATTGCGATTGCGAAAATTGTGATGGATGCGAAACGTCAGATCAAACATTCATTAGAACACTAAGCACCGAATCCCTCGGTGTTTTTTTATGCGTTCAATTACGATAAATCATGCTAAAATAAGGTGAACACATGCAAGATATCGGACGTTTTTGCATGTCATCCTAAATCCCTTGTAGGGAATGCATGGTTGAACTATACTGATGATAGGAGGAACTCAGATGTTAAAGATCATTTGGAATCGTGAGGACTTTGAGAAGATTAGCGACAAGATTCTCTCCGAATTCAATCTTCAAGTCACCGATGATCCAAATGAAGTACCCGAACACAAAATCGGTTTGCTCATGGATAGCGATAACGTGCTACTCATTGAAAAACTCATCAAGCGTTTGATGACTGAAAAGCAAACCATGGTTTTCCCCACTCCCAATGGGTATCTACAACTCAATGTTCAAGAGATCACGTATCTTGAAGCCTTTGGCGATGATATCTTCATGCATGTCGAAAACAACCAAAGTCAACAGATCAAACAACCTCTTTATCAGCTAGAAGCGATGCTTACCCCTTATCATTTCATTCGGATTGGAAAATCATTTATTGTGAATGCAAGTAAGATCAGATACATTCGCACGGCATTTAATGCGAAATTAGATCTGGAATTGCTTGATGGTACCCATCTAGAGGTTTCACGTTCCTTCGTTAAAGACTTTAAGAATGCATTAGGCATTCAAAAAAAGGAGGATTAGTATGACAACCATGGGATGGATTTTAATTGGCATCTTAAGTTTAACCGGCGTATACTTCATCACACAACTTATTAAAGATATTTTATGGAATCGCAAACTTTATCTTTTTCAGAAATCGGTCGGATCAGCAATCACAAAAGCACCTGTTCTTTTTTGGGTTAAACGCTCCTATGGCGCAGTGATCGCAGGTCTTTTTGTTATGACGACCGTTTTCTCTGGTGTCTTTCAAGAACCTTATACCTTAAATGATCGCACACTCCTAAATGCAAGACCTGTTGGTGATCTAGCGACGATGCAGAGTTTGATCGCTGACTCGCAACAAGGGTATTGGAATGATTGGTTTTTCAGAGGGGATATCATGGCTCCTGAAGCGATGGAAGATGCAACAGCTGGTGCAGATGATCAATCCAATTCTGTAGAACGTGATTACATCGATACCAATGTCCAAGTTGAGGGTGTCCAAGAAGGCGATATCGTGAAAACCGATGGCTACAACATCTATTATGCATCCCGCTATTACAATTCATTAAGAGTCTTATCCGTAGATGATTTCGGTATGGTCACCGTCGATGCAGAAATCGATTTAGGCAATCTATATACCGATCAAATGTATATCACGGATACACAACTTATCGTGATCGGTTATGTTTATGAAATGATTCCCTATGTTTATGAAGATGGTAAAGACTATTATGGTTGGGAATATGTGTCCTTCTCAGGTGCTGTTTATATCTATAACCGCGAAACGTTAGACCTCGAATATTCTCTTGAAACTGATGGAAACTTTTACGAACACCGTTTGATTAATAACGCCTTATTCTTAGTCGCGAATAAATCCATCTATGGCGATGATCTAAGACCCGTGTTTGAAGAAACTGAAGGCGATCTTAAAGAAACATCGACCCTTGATTACCGTGATATTTACTATTTTGACGATATTCCTGTCTATGGAATGACCGTATTCACGGGGATTAATTTAACCGATTACTCCATGAATTCTGAAGCATTCTTAGGGTATGTTTCTGAAATCTACGCCAATACTGATGCTTTATATACAGCATTCAATTACACCGATTACACACCTGATGATGACTCAGTCACCGATACATTCTGGTATCAATCCAAAGTACAGATTATGAAGTTTAACTTGGATACTGAACATGCCACGATTCATTACGCAGGTCAACAAGTTCTCCCTGGATATGTGGGAGATCAATATTGGATGGATGAACACGAGGGTTATTTCCGTGTGGTCACATCTTCTTGGAAT
>JBBIMC010000048.1:8123-8804 GCA_037444605.1 Mycoplasmatota bacterium
ACCGATACCCTTGATCTTGTCGGTTCCATCACCGAAGACCTCGGTAAAGTCAATGAAACCGTGAAATCCGTCCGTTTTAATGGCGACTTAGGGTATGTCGTGACTTTTGAACAAAAAGATCCTCTTTATACGATTGACCTCTCCGATCCAACGGAACCCACGATCGTTTCTGCAATTGAAGAACCTGGGTATAGTACATACCTTCATGTATGGAATGAAGAAGGTAATCAACTCATTGGTTTTGGTTTTAGTGCTGATGAACAAGGATTTGTCACAGGATTAAAGATCAGCGCCTATGATACGGCACTCACTGAACCCCTGGCTTCATATCAGTTAAACGATCAAGACTCTTTGGGTATCTTACAGTTATTCAGAAGCAGTGTATAATCCTAAAGCGATGATGATTTCACCTGATCATGGCATCGTTGCATTCCCCGTCATGACTTGGCGCAGTATGCAAATTAGCCCACTCGAATGGGATTACTCCTATGTGAGCCAGTATTTAGTCTTCTACATCGATTTTAGTGCAGAAGATCCTGCTGATATTATCTCTGCTCCTGTCGTGATCAATCATGCTGAAAATAGTTGGTATGCGGGTATTGATCGCGGTGTATATATTAACAATGTGATCTACACGTTATCCTATACAGGTTTGGTCAGTTTTGATCTAGAAACCAAACA
>JBBIMC010000049.1:0-8790 GCA_037444605.1 Mycoplasmatota bacterium
TCTTGGTATAAAGATCTTTACGTAATTGCTTTGTGATCTTCTGTGTCATCCGGCTAACCAAAATACCTTGAATAAGGTTAAAGATCAAGCTTAATACATAAAGTCCAATCAATAAATAAACAATCTGAAAGATAACATCAAAGTTTATATCTAAGATAAACGTTCCAGAAAGTGGATTGTATCCAATACCTTTTTGAATTTCCGTGGTAATCTTCCCTAATTGTTTAGGTCCAATAATTGAAAATGCAGCAGCAAGCATCGAGAAAACAATCATAATGATAAATTGAATACGGTAAGGTTTAATATAGGTGATTAATTGTCTTAATGCTTTTTTAGCTGATTTGGGTTTTTCCCCCGACATCATCATGCGTCCACCGGGACCATGACCGCCACCTTGAGGACGGCTTTGAGGTTGCTTGTTTTGTTGTTCGTTAGACATTGCCGAGTTCCTCCTTCGATAGTTGTGCGTAAGCGATGTCTTGATAGGGGACACAGGATGACATGAGCTCATGATGTGTTCCTTTACCAACGATTTCGCCTTGGTCTAATACGATGATTTGTTCCGCATCCAAGATCGTTCCAATACGTTGACCAATAATAACCGTCAAGGCATCTTTGACTTTGGTTTTTAATGCGTTTCGAAGCATACGATCGGTACGATAATCCAAAGCACTAAAGGAATCATCAAAAATATAGATCTTGGGCTGTTTGATAAGTGCACGAGCAATGGAAAGTCGTTGTTTTTGTCCTCCAGAAACGTTGGCTCCACCTTGATCGATCTCGCGATCATATCCTTGTTCGCTTTCCTGAGCTAAACTTAAGATTTGTGCGGTCTTTAAAGATGTTTCCATCGATATTTGATCGGCATCTTTCCTACCAATCTTTAAATTTGAAGCGATGGTTCCTCTAAATAACGTGCCTTTTTGTGGAACATACCCCATCAAGGCATATAAGTCTTTAAGGTAATAGGATTTGATGTTCTTATCGTTAATTAAGATTTCGCCTTCAGTGACATCATAGAAACGTAATAAGAGAGAGACAATGGTTGACTTCCCTGACCCTGTAGACCCAATGAACGCGATCGTTTGTCCTTTATTAGCAATAAAATTAATATCTTTCAAGACATATTCTTCAGCTTTAGGATACTTAAAGGAAACGTGTCTGAATTCCACTTTGACATCATTGGATAGCATCGTTTGTGTGGCTTGATTTTCCTTGATCGCATAAGGTGTACGAAGTACTTCGTTGATACGATTGGCAGATACCCAAGCTCTTGGTAAGAAGATGAAAAGCATGATCAACATCATAAAAGCGATCAAAATCGTCATCGCATACGAAGTAAACTGCACCTGCAAGGATAAACCTTCGATGGGGTTCGATCCCAACTTGTTATCCGCGATAAGCAGTGCACCTACGGTGATGAGGGCTAAGTTTAAACTGTTCATGATAAACATCATCCCTGGATTAAGGATGGCCATCCCTGTATTGACAAAGAGTTGTGTTCGCGTTAGGTTATCATTAACATTTTCAAATTTACCCGCTTGAATATCTTCAGCATGATGCGCTCTGATCACACGAATCCCCGTCAGGGTTTCACGGGTAACCTGGTTGACATCATCCGTTTGTTTTTGCACAATTTGGAACTTGGGTCCCACAAGTGCAAACAAAATAGAAATCAGCGTTAAGATGGCGACGACACCACCGACAACGACCAAACTCATCGTGAGGTTAATATTGGTAACTTTCGCGATACCTGACGCTGCCATGATCGGTGCTGTGATGAGCATGCGGAGCATGATAATGACGGCCATCTGCACTTGTTGCACGTCATTCGTGCTACGTGTAATTAAAGAAGGCGTTGAAAAGTGATTGACTTCTTCCGCTGAAAAGCCACTGATATGCTCATACAGTTTATGGCGTGTCGTCACTGCCAAGCGTGTTCCTAATCGAGCAGCAATCAAGCTGGCTAATACGGTTGCAGTAATCGAGCCAAACGTAATGATGAGCATCATGAGACCTTCATCAAGAATGTCTTGTGTCGGTGCAGTCCCTGTTTGAATGCCTTGTCCGATTAACATAATAATTCTTCCCATATATTCGGGAAGCTTTAAATCCATTTGAACTTGTCCATAGATCAATCCGATGATCACCAGAACAAAAACCCAATGATACCATTTGAAAAATCTGAATAATTTTAGCATAATCCACCTCTTGTACTGTTTCTATCATACGGATTTTTGTTGAGATGTCAACATTTTTGCATCTGTCACATAGTTTCACAAAAAAAAGCCCCACATAAAATAGGGCTAGGATGCATCCATGCTTTTTAAAGATTGATGTTTATGAATAGATCGGTTTCGATGAGTAATGAACCATCAACATAAAGACAGATGACGTAATCACCTTGAGGATAGGTATGAATGATCATGGGTTCATCAAAGGGGCTTACTGAAAACTGAACATTGCGAAAGACTTTTTCATTGATTTCAAATGTGACTTCCCCACCTTCACTTAGGGTTGCTACATCATCACTTGAGTAAAGGTAGTTCTCGAGATATCTGATTTTTGCAGACATCATCCCTGCTTTCCCATAATCTAAGGTATCAAGCGAAAACGTGTGTGCTTGGCTTGCGATATATTTCATGGTGAGTGTTATGATATCATCAAGTTCATCAATAATTAATTGATCAACTTCAATATAGAACTTACCATAGGTTAAATCATAGTAGGTAAACGACCTCTCTTCGATCGTTTTTCCTGTACATGACGCGATAAGAAAGGTTAAAATGAAAAGCATTATGATCAAGACTTTTTTCATCATCATCCCTCCTCACCCTCATCTTATCAAGGGTTCGCTTTAATGTCAATCAAAAGAAAAACCCAGAAAAGTTCTGGGTTTAACGTTTATTTACGAGGATTCTTAATGTTTGCGTGTGCTGCTGCAAGTCTTGCAATCGGCACTCTGAATGGTGAACAGGACACATAGGTTAAACCGATATTGTGGCAGAATTCAACAGAGATAGGATCTCCACCGTGTTCACCACAAATACCTAATTTAATGTTAGGTCTTGTTTCTTTACCAAGCTTAACTGCGATTTCCATGAGTTTACCAACACCATTTTGGTCGATGTGGGCAAATGGGTCATTTGCAAAAATCTTCTTATCATAGTAATCGCCTAAGAACTTACCAGCATCGTCTCTCGAGAAGCCGAAAGTCATCTGTGTTAAGTCGTTGGTTCCAAAGCTAAAGAATTCAGCTTCTTTAGCAATGACGTCAGCAGTGATCGCTGCACGTGGGATTTCAATCATGGTACCGACTAAGTATTCCAACTTAACGCCAGCTTCCTTAATGATCTTATCTGCGGTTGCAACCACAACATCTTTCACGTAGGTGAGTTCTTTAATGTCTCCAACTAAAGGAATCATGATTTCAGGAACCACATGTAAGCCTTCCTTATTGACGGCGATGGCAGCTTCGATCACGGCTCTGGTTTGCATTTCTGCAATTTCAGGATAGGTGACAGAAAGACGAACACCACGATGGCCTAACATTGGATTGGTTTCATGGAGATCATTGATCGTCTTAGAAAGCTCTTCAAAGGATAAGCCCATTTCTTTCGCTAAGTCACGAATATCTTGTTCATCCGTTGGAACGAATTCATGAAGAGGTGGATCCAAGTAACGAATGGTCACGGCGTAACCTTTCATTTCTTTATAAAGACCAATGAAGTCTTCTCTTTGCATTGGAAGTAACTTCGCAAGTGCCTTTTCACGTTCAGCCTTATTCTTCGCAACGATCATTTCACGAACCGCAGGAATACGATCAGGTTCAAAGAACATATGTTCTGTACGGCAAAGACCAATGCCTTCAGCACCATAGTTGTATGCGACTTTCGCATCTCTTGGTGTATCGGCATTTGTTCTTACCTTTAAGGCTCTGTATTTGTCTGCCCACTTCATTAAGGTTTCGAAATCGCCAGAGACGGTAGCATCTTGAGTGTCAACTTTTTGGCCATACACTTTACCTGTTGAACCATCAAGTGAAATCCAATCGCCTTCTTTAAAGATTTCTCCGCCAACTTCAAATTCTTTCTTCTTTTCGTTAACATGAACTTGACCCGCACCTGCAACGCAGCATGTACCCATACCACGAGCAACGACAGCCGCGTGAGATGTCATTCCACCGCGAGAGGTTAAGATACCCGCAGAAACAACCATTCCTTCGATATCTTCAGGAGATGTTTCTTGACGAACGAGAATGACGGGGAGTCCATCTTTCTTCTTCAATTCTTTCGCACGTTCAGCAGTGAAGACGACACGACCGGTTGCAGCCCCTGGGGATGCGTTAAGACCTGTGGTGATAATCCTAGCTTTCTTTAATGCTTCAGGATTGAATTGAGGATGGAGTAATGCGTCTAATTGTGCAGGTTCAACCTTTAGGACTGCTTCTTGTTCAGAAAGCACGCCTTCTTTAACTAAGTCAATCGCTACTTTTAATGCTGCTTGTGCAGTACGCTTACCATTTCTGGTTTGAAGCATATAGAGTTTACCACGTTCAATGGTAAATTCCATATCCTGCATGTCGCGATAATGCGCTTCAAGCTTCTTAGAAATCTTGAAGAATTCATCATATAATGCTGGATTATCATTCTTTAATTCAGAGATGGGTTTGGGTGTACGGATACCCGCAACAACGTCTTCACCTTGAGCATTAAAGAGATATTCGCCATAAAGTTCGTTTTCACCAGTCGATGGGTTTCTCGAGAAAGCCACACCTGTACCGGAGTCATCACCCATGTTACCGAAGACCATACCTTGAACGTTAACCGCTGTTCCCCATTCGTAAGGAATGTGGTTTAAACGACGGTAAGTATTCGCACGTGGATTGTCCCATGATCTGAAGACAGCAGTCACTGCTTCGATCAATTGAACTTTAGGATCTTGTGGGAAGGGTTCACCTTTAAGTTGTTCATATTTCACTAAGAATTCGCCAACGAGTTTCTTTAAATCGTTTGCGTCAAGTTCGGTGTCGAGTTCAACACCCTTCTTGTGTTTCATTTCTTCTAAGAGTTCTTCAAAGTTGCTCTTTTCAATTTCCATGACAACATCGGCGAACATTTGAATGAAACGACGATAAGAGTCATAGGCGAAGCGTGGGTTGTTGGTAAGCTTAGCTAAACCTTCAACAGCAACGTTATTCAAACCAAGGTTCAAGATGGTATCCATCATCCCTGGCATGGATGCACGTGCACCGGAACGAACGGAGACTAAGAATGGATCATGAGGATCTCCAAATTTCTTTCCTGCTTCTTTTTCTGTTACTGCGAGCGCATTGTAGATTTGTTCGATAATCTCAGGTGCAATTACCTTTTTGTTACGATAGTAATCATTACACGCTTCAGTGGTGACGGTAAATCCTTGGGGAACAGGCATGCCAAGGGATGTCATTTCCGCTAAGTTCGCGCCCTTACCACCGAGAAGGTTCTTCATCGAAGCATTACCTTCTTTAAATAAATAGACGTATTTAATCATATGCATTTCCTTTCTACATTTTTATCCTTTACTATTATAAACGATTTCAGTTGTTTATGAAACCTTTTTGACCAGTTTATAGAGTTCATTCTTAGGACGGGATTGTCCAACGACATTCGAGAAGGGTAAATGAACCATCCGTTCATCTCTGACGCCAACACAAACGCCGTAAATACCATCATTTAAGAGTTCAACAGCATAAGCTCCCATACGTGATCCTAAAATACGATCTTCAGGGCAAGGAGATCCGCCTCGTTGAATATAGCCTAAGACGGTGGCACGAGAAGCAAATCCTGATTTTTGTGTGATTTCATCCGCGAACTCATAAACATTGAGAATCTTCTCTGTAATGACGATAATCGCGTGACGACGTCCCTCTTTTTTGTGCTTCTTAAGTTTTTCAATAATTTCTTCTTTATTCATGGGGTTTTCTGGGGTGATAATAAATTCAGCTCCACCACAGATCCCTGCGAAAAGCGCTAAATCTCCACAATGTCTTCCCATGACTTCAACGATGGAACAACGTTGATGAGAGGTCGATGTATCTCTGAGTTTATCGATGGCATCGACAATGGTCTCAACAGCGGTATGAAATCCGATGGTAAAATCGGTCCCTGCGATGTCATTATCGATCGTTCCCGGCAAGCCAATCGTCTTAAGTCCCATCTTAGCTAAATCCATCGCACCACGATAGGTTCCATCACCACCGATGACAATCAGTGCTTCAATTCCGCGATTTTTCAAATTGTCAACCGCTTTTTGTCTTACTTCTTCTTTCAAAAATTCAGGTGCACGTGAAGTACCTAAAAAGGTTCCTCCTAAACTTAACATCCCAGACACACTTTGGTGATTGAGTGGAATCATGATGTCATCAATCATCCCTTGATACCCATCTTTGACTCCAAAAATCTCGTGTCCATAGACTTCTCCAGCACGAACAACCGCACGAATGGCAGCGTTCATTCCTGGTGCGTCACCACCTGAAGTTAATACGGCAATTTTCATGGTTTCTACTCCCCTAACATAAAAAAACATACTGCAGTGATATTATATCACATGCAAAGCATGAGAAGAGGGTATGTTTGTTATTTTGGTAAATTATGAAAACGATTTATTGCACCAAATGAGATGAAGATTGTGGATTTATGGTAAAATGTCATGTGGAAAATAAAAATTAGAAAAGAAATGGTGATTCTATGAAAAATTTAGTCGGCGCCGCTCTTCTCGGTCAATCCGGAGGACCTACAAGCGTCATCAACTCAAGTGCAGCAGGTGTCTTCACTGAAGCGCTCAAGCATGAAAACATTACCGCTGTTTATGGTGCGGTTCACGGTATTAAAGGTGTTTTAAATGAAGATTTCTACGATATCGGACAAGAAGATTTAGAAGAACTTCTGCGTTTAAAGAACACGCCTTCTTCATCCATCGGATCCGTACGTTATAAATTAAAGGATCCAAGAAAAGATCCCAGTGAATACGAACGTTTACTCGAAGTTTTCAAAAAATATAACATCCGTTATTTCTTCTATAATGGTGGAAATGACTCCATGGATACATGTAATAAGATTTCAAAATTCTTTAAGAAATCTGGTTATGATTGCAACGTCATGGGTGTTCCCAAGACGATTGATAATGACTTAAGTGTCACCGATCATTGCCCGGGTTATGGTTCTGCCGCCAAATATGTTGCCACCACATTTATGGAACTTTATCATGATGCGACTGTCTATGACACAAAGCAAGTTACGATCGTCGAAGTTATGGGACGTAATGCCGGTTGGTTAACGGCTGCAGCTGCCTTAGCTAAATATAAAGGACAAGGTCCTGATCTGATCTATCTCCCCGAACTCCCCTTCGATTTTGATCAATTCTTCCATCAAGTTCAAAAGACATTAGCAGAAAAGAGCAAAGTCATCGTCGCTGTTTCTGAAGGTATTAAGACCAAGGAAGGCAAGTACATTCCTGAAATGTTCCAAGAACTTAAGAAAGACGCGTTTGGTCATGCTCAACTTGGCGGAACCGCACAAGTTCTCGCAGAAGAAATCGGCAAACGCATTAACGTTAAAGTTCGCGCGATTGAATTCTCCTTGATCCAAAGATCAGCAGCACATCTCGCATCCAAAGTTGATGTTGAAGAAGCATTCAATGCGGGTAAAAAAGCTGTTCAAGCTGCGGTTCGTGGAACCACAGACCGTATGGTTGGCTTCAAGAGAGTCTCAAGCAACCCATATAAGATTAAGTATGCACTTATCCCTTTGAAGCAAGTTGCGAATACTGAAAAGAAAGTACCACTCGAATGGATTTTAGCAGATGGAGCAGGTCTTACTCAAGCATATATCGATTACGCTCTACCCTTGATTCAAGGTGATTCCAAAGCGAAACTCGTCGATGGTCTTCCCCATTTTGCAAAACTCAAGAAAGTCAGAGTTGCTAAGAAATAAATAATTAAAAACGGCTTGATTAAGCCGTTTTTTATTTTTTAAATACAATTGAAATCATGTAGTCCCAACCAGAAATGGATGGATGTTCGATCATCGACATAGTCGTTTGATACCCCTCTTCATTAAAGCCAATTTCTGCATGGGCTAGGGCAATGCCTATGTCCAAGGCTTGCATCACAAAAGGCATACTTGCTGCATAGTTGGGAGTTCTCTCTAAGTAGAGATGCATGCAACTTTCACCCAAAATGACACGCCAAGGTTGTTTGTTCGATGCGGATGGTCCGAGTTGAATAAGTTCCAAGATTTTTCCAAGTGCATGTTTATCTTTGGCATCATCTTTCAATGGATGATTTAAATCATGGTCATAAAACATTTCATGGAAATGCTTGCGTCGATCCGCTTTAATAGCAAAACGAATGGCACGTTCAGCAAGTGATTTCTTGTCTTCTGGGTATCCCACCGGTGTGATGGCAGGAATGATCATCCCTTCTTTGGTATGTTCTTTGAGAGCTTGTCGCTGAAAAGTACCACCCAACCAGCATGTTCCAAATCCCGCTTGGGTTAACTCAAGGATAATCTGTTCGAAAAGATAGCCGAAATCGACGATGCCTTCTAATGTATTCTCGATGGTCCCACCTACAAAACCAGGGGCATTCTTGATAAATCCATAGGTTCCGATTTTTTTCGCTTCATCATCAAAATCATGAGTAATGAATTCAGTGAAGTAGTTAATCTGATGACCAAAAGGTCCAAACTTTCCTTTGTTCTTAACAATGATTTCATGGATTTGACCCACTTCTTCAACATCGAGTTGTAC
>JBBIMC010000050.1:0-3028 GCA_037444605.1 Mycoplasmatota bacterium
ATCGCTATTCGTGTTCGCCCCTATTACATTTACCAGTGTGACCTTTCCTTTGGAATTGAACACTTTAGAACCAGTGTTTCTAAAGGTATTGAAATTATTGAAGGATTACGTGGTCATATCAGTGGACTTGCCGTTCCAACGTTTGTCGTGGACGCACCGAATGGGGGTGGCAAGATTCCAGTCATGCCTAATTACATGATTTCGCAAGCACCTGGCAAAGTGGTACTAAGAAATTTTGAAGGTGTGATTACGACGTATAGCGAACCCGATCATTATGTCTCCGAATGTCATTGTGAGGACTGTCAAAAAGCGAGACTTGATGGTGTCGCTGGTTTACTCAATGGCCAAAACATCTCGATCGAACCTGAACATTTGACCCGCCATGAGCGGAATCATCATGAAAAACATTCTTGATTCCTATCGTGCGATTGGGATTGTGGGTCTAGCCAAAAACACTGGGAAGACAACCACGCTTAATTATTTAATTAAACTCTATCAACATGAGAAACTGGGCTTAACATCAATCGGTCTTGATGGTGAGACGCTTGATCAAGTGAATTTTTTACCAAAACCAAAAATCATGGTGTATCCTGGCATGGTGATTGCAACTGCAAAATCGTGTCTTAATCATTCGACTGCAGCAATTGATCTCTTGAGTGAAACAGCATTACAAACAGCACTGGGTCCGATCATTATCGGAAAGGTCTGTCAAAAAGGGACAGTGATGCTTGCTGGACCTACCACCAATCGTGAAATGAACGCATTACTTGGCATGTTGAAAACATATGTCAACAGGATTTTTGTTGATGGTGCCTTTAATCGCATGACCTTCTCATCGATCAGTGAACTTGACGGCATTGTTTTAGCAACAGGCGCGGCTTTTTCAACGCGGATGGAAGAAACTGTGGCCAAAACGAACTTTTTGGTTCATGTCTTTCGTGCGAAAAAGCCAAGTGATGATGTTCACGTTGCGGGATCGATGATGATTCAAACGAAACATCATACGTATGCCATTGATCATAAGTCTTTCGAGTGGTTTGAAGATACACTAAGAAGTCTCAAGGAAAGAATCGAATATATTTATATTAAAGGTGCAATCACACAGAAACTGATGAATTTGATTTTGGAGAAAAGAGAAAAAAACATGACACTTATCATGGATGATCCTACCAAAATGCTCATTCATCATTCGTGGATGGATGCTATCCAAAAACTTAACCTCCTTATTAACGTATTGAAGCCGATCCCTCTCTTATGGATGACAATAAATCCTTGGAGTCCATCGGGCGATAGTTATGATGAATACGAATTTTATCACGCATTACATGACGTTATTATTGATATCCCTATCGATAATGTCAAACGATTGGAGAACACATGAATAAACTAAACCTAGACAAAGACATCATCCAAGCTTGTCGCGTGATGGCCAAACACATTGCTGAAGATGTACAAACTTGGATCAATAAAAATACAACCGTGAGTGTAGAGCGCACGATTTTACGCATGCTCGGGATTGATGGGGTCGATCAATTGGGACGTCCCTTAGTCAATGCTGTGGTTGATCATCTCATTAAAGAAGCTGATCTCACCAAAGGGGTCTCCTTTTATATGGCGCATGCCATTAACGAATTAAACGAAGAGCCTAATGAAATTGCACGACGAGTTGCTGAAGGAAAACTTGATTTATCCATATACCAAGATAAACCTGTTGCCCATTTGGACGTCCTTACACCCTTTATCGAAAAAATGATGGTCCGAATTGATTCCATGAAAGAAAAGCGTCGTGAAATGCTTGAGATGGGACCCCATAAAACTACTCCAAATAAGTATGTGATTGTTGCAACCGGGAATATTTATGAAGACATCAAACAAGCCATTTCTGCAGCGAAAAAAGGTGCAGATATCATCGCAGTTATAAGAAGTACAGGTCAGTCACTCTTAGACTATGTTCCTTATGGACCAACAACTGAAGGATTCGGTGGAACCTATGCAACACAAGCTAACTTCCGTTTGATGCGTGATGCTTTAGATCAGGTATCAAAAGAAGAAGGACGCTATATTAAACTCGTCAATTATGCATCGGGTTTATGCATGCCAGAAATTGCCATCATGGGTGCGATCGAACGCCTTGATATGATGCTTAATGATTCTTTATACGGCATTATTTTCCGTGATATTAACATGAAACGGACCTTTATTGATCAGTATTTTTCGAGGGTTATCTCCAGTTATGCAGAAATTATTATCAATACAGGTGAAGACAATTACTTAACGACCTCAGATGCTTTTGATCATGCCCATACGGTACTCGCCTCACAATTTATCAACGAGCAATTTGCAAAACTCGCTGGGATGAAAGAATCGTTAATGGGTTTAGGTCATGCGTTTGAAATTGATCCCAAATTAGAAAATAGTTTTCTTTTTGAAATTGCACAAGCAACGATGTCAAGAGAAATTTTCCCGAATGCACCACTTAAATATATGCCACCAACCAAGCACATGACAGGGGATATATTTATGGGAAATATTCAAGATGCGCTGTTTAATATTGCTGCAGTATCTACGCATCAATCGATCCACTTATTGGGGATGATGACAGAAGCGATTCATACACCTTTTATCAGTGATCGTGCGGTAGCACTCAATAACGCAAACTACATTGAAACCGCCTTTAGAGACTTTGGTGATGAAATCGAATTTAAAGAAAATGGCATTATTAAGAATCGTGCAAAGCATGTATTAAATGAAGCGCACAAGTTACTAAAAACCATTGAAAAAGAGGGATTATTTGAAGCCCTTTATCAAGGAAGATTTGCGGAAATCTCACGTCATGAAGATGGAGGAAAAGGGCTTCGTGGAGTCTTTTTGAAGCATAATGACTATCAGAACCCTGTTCTTGATTTGATGACGAAACGCTTGAAGGAGGATCATCATGAGCCAAAAAACTAAATGGATTAGACCCTATGGTGATACCGAAAATGATGGTAAAATTCAACTCTCATTTTCTCTTCCTATTCCTCAAGGA
>JBBIMC010000050.1:3038-4193 GCA_037444605.1 Mycoplasmatota bacterium
CATCTTGCTTCAGATGGGACTTCACGATCCAGCGATTGTCCATAGCGAAGCGTTATCAGAAGATTTTTCTTTCTATATCATGTATGGACGTGCTGAACATCAGGTCGATATTTCATCGCTCAATGTGGTAACGATGGATCATGATGTCATGAGTAAGGAAGAAGTTGAAGCTTTCATTGAGGAGAATTTCACTGAACCTTTAGTCTTTATTGGTGCATCCACAGGAACTGATGCGCATACCGTAGGTATTGATGCAATTATGAATATGAAAGGCTATAACGGTAATTACGGACTTGAACGTTATAAAGGGATCAAAGCAATCAACTTAGGCGGTCAAGTCGATAATGAAGTCCTTCTTGAAAAAGCGATTGAAGCCAAAGCGGATGTCATCCTGATTAGTCAGACCGTCACACAAAAAGATGTCCATGTACAAAATCTGACAGCTTTTATTGAACTTTTGGAAGCCGAAAATCGACGTGATGATTTTATCGTCATCATTGGTGGACCACGAATTCATCATGGACTCGCTAAAGAACTCGGTTATGATGCGGGATTTGGTCCAAAGAAATACGCATTTGATGTGGCATCTTTTGCCGTAAAGAAACTTAAATCAAAAGGCATTAAAGTCAAAGTGCCTGTATAATACCCTTTGGCGTTGATGTGGTAAAATAGAAATAACCTCTCAAAGGAGGAGTACATGTTGAAAATGCATCGCTTTAAATGGACCCCATGGTTTATTCCACTCGTGTTTTTTCTTATTGTTCAAGTGATTGCCTTGATGTTTGCCCCGAGTGGGTATAACATTATTGAAGATCATATCTCATGGATGGGTGAACAAGGATTAGCCAATCGTTGGATGGTCAATTATGGATGGATCGGATTTGGTATCCTCATTTTACTCGTTGTGGGATGGTTTAAGCAAAAAGAGGAAATTCCTTCTTCACTTTTATTACCCATGATGGTTTTTGGTATTGCACTCATGCTCATGGGATTATGGAATGTCGATTCCAGTGATGAAGTACTTACCGAATATCATTTTTATGCATTTTATATTGCTCAAGGTGCCATTGTGCTTTCAGCATTACTCCATGTTTTCTTAGTTAAAGTTGAAAAATTACGGATGCTCAATTTAAGTTTTGCACTCGTGATGTTTGT
>JBBIMC010000050.1:4203-7273 GCA_037444605.1 Mycoplasmatota bacterium
CACTGCTCTCTTTATTCATTCCATCCGTGGCTGGATTTATGGAACGTCTTTTTTGGATTATTTTCATCATCTGGTTAACAACCGTTTATGGAAGATTGGATTTTCATCATGACCAGCGTTGATTTTAAAGATTATATCCAGGATCAATGTGCACGATTAGGGTACATGACATTCAAAAAAATGTTTGGTGAATATGGCGTTTTCTATCGAGAAAAAATGGTTGGTGTTCTCGCCGATAATAAACTCTACATCAAACCTACTGAGGTTGGTAAAGATTTTCTTATCAATCCTCTTTATGAGTCATTTTATGACAAAGGGAAACCTTATTTTTTGATTGAAGATACCGATGATCGGGAACGTTTATGGAAACTGATCATCATGACCTACGAGGTTTTACCTATACCTAAAGAGAAGAAAAAGAAGGGATGATTAAATCATGAAAATTTATACAAAGCGCGGCGACAAAGGTCAAACCGATTTATTCAATAAACGTGTCAGTAAAGCGGATCAACATATGATGGTTAATGGGACTTTGGATGAATCCATGGGTGTCATCTTAATGGCAAAACATTACATTCGCATCGAAGAAGTGATTAAAGATTTGGATCAAATCCATGCCCATCTCTTTTCCATGGCGCATGAGATTGCGTTAAATGATCCTGAGAAATCGATCACGACCCTAGATAATGTTTCTTGGATTGAATCGCGACTCGATTATTACGATAGTTTCTTACAGCCATTAACACGCTTTATCAAACTCGATCAAACCAAAGCAGGAACTTGGTTAAATCTAGCAAGAGTCACCGTAAGACGTGCAGAACGCGAACTGGTAAGACTAGGCGAAGATCAACCGATCAATGAATATTCACTTCAATATATCAATCGCCTTTCTGACTTTTTGTTTACGTTAGCACGCTATTTTGATGAAGTTCAGTAAAGGAGGATATGATGGATAAAGTTAAAGTCGTTATTTGGGGATTTGGTGCCATGGGACGTGGTATGGCACAAATGCTTATGCTTAAAAAAGGGGTTGAAATCACAGGAGTTTGCGATGTGAATCCCGCCATCGTTGGCATGGATATCCGTACTTTGATCGATGTCCAATCCGATCACCCTGAGGTTATTATTCAATCCGATATCGATCAAATTCTCAATCATCATCGCCCAGATATCGTGTTATTATGTACCGACAGTTTTGTCAAAGGTGCGTATGAGAAGATCAAAAAAGTGGTCTTTTATGGCGTCAATGTTATCAGTACAGCTGAAGAAATGGCGTATCCAATGGCAAGTGAACCCGAACTTGCTTTACAAATTGATCATCTTGCAAAGGCTTTTAATGTGACCGTGCTTGGTACGGGAATCAATCCAGGTTTCATTATGGATTTACTTGTTGTTGCTCTTTCTGGAACGATGGTCGATGTGGAACATATCGAAGCGAAACGTGTCAATTCATTATCACCCTTTGGACCCACCGTGATGCACGAACAAGGTGTCGGACTATCGTTGGGTGAATATCATCATTTGGTTGCTGATAACAAACTTGCGGGTCACGTAGGATTTCATCAATCAGTGACGATGATTGCCGATGCTTTAGGCGTCAAGCTCGATGGTTTTCAACAGCAGATGGAACCCATTGTTACCTCGATTGACCGAAAGAGTCTTTATGGTGAAGCGAAAGCAGGTCATGTCGCAGGTATTAATATGACGGGTCAAGGATTAGTTAATGGGAACGTCTTCATCGATATGATGCATCCTCAACAGATCGAACCTGAGATGGAAGGAACCCATACAGGTGACTATATTAATCTGAAAGGAACCCCCAATATCCATATGGCGATCACCCCCGAAATTAATGGAGGGATTGGGACAATCGCCATGTGTGTTAACATGATTCCCCATGTGATTAACGCGAAACCCGGATTGAAAACGATGATTGATTTACCTGTTCCTCGTGCCATATTAGGCGATATGCGTGATCTCATCGAACGTTAAAAGTGCTTAGGAAATCTTCAAAAGATTTCCTATTTTTTTCTATTTGCGCGTGAGGGACTATACAAAAACGGCTTAAAATGGTATTCTATTTATAGAGTAAGCGCTTACAGATGTTCGTCCCTTTTTTTATGTCAGCGGAGGTAAAAAAATGATTGAAGCCATGACGTATGTTGAAATATATCGGATGATCCTCACCCCAGAAGAACGTGCACCCCATCTACCCATTGAGACAAGAAGAGTCCCTTTTGAGATGCGTATTCGTGGGTATTTAAAAAAACCCGCCAATATAGGTGATATGGTCGAGATAGAAACTGCATCAAAGCGGATTGAACGAGGTATCCTAGTGCAGGTTAATCCGTTCTTTTCGCATCATTTTGGACATTATGTGCCCATCATGACCGAGATTAGAAAAATCATCTTAAAGGAAACGGAGGATCTATCATGAGTTATCAAGATGTGATGAACCGTAAACAAGAGATCATGAGAAAAGCCCTCCAACTCGATTATGAACAATTTGAGTTACCGGGGATTGGTTTTGATTATGAAAAAATGATGACCTCAGCTGGTTATACGATTGAGGATGTCATCAGCATTCAAAAACAAAATAATATTGGACAAACACCACTCATCGAACTCAAACGTCTTTCCGCATATGCGAGAAAGTTTGCTGAACCTGGGTATGGTGCACGCATATTTCTTAAAGATGAAGCTCAAAATCTTTCTGGATCCTTTAAAGCACGTCGTGCAGCGATGGCCATTCATCAAGCGAAGAAACTTGGCTACAAAGGCGTGATTGCAGCGACCTCTGGGAACTACGGAGCAGCTGTAGCTGCACTTGCAGCAAGATCAGGTCTCAAATGTATCATCGTTCAGGAATGCTATGATTCCAATGGTGTTGGACAACCAGAAATCATTGAGAAAGCAAGAGCATGTCAAGCTTATGGTGCTGAAGTGGTTCAACTCTCTGTAGGTCCTGAACTCTTTTATGAATTTCTTGTTCTCCTTGAAGAAACAGGTTATTTTAACGCCTCACTATATTCCCCTTATGGCGTGATGGGTATTGAAACATTAGGTTATG
>JBBIMC010000050.1:7302-8786 GCA_037444605.1 Mycoplasmatota bacterium
TAAGTATCCTGAATTAGTCATCTGTACAAATGCTGGCGGTGGTAACCTCACGGGAACTGCTCGTGGACTGAAAAAAGCAGGAGCTATGATGACAAAGATTATGGCAGCAAGCGTGGATTTAACCGGGCTTCATATGGCATCTGATCGTGACTTTAACAGGAAATCATTTACCACTGGACATACTGGATTTGGTATTCCCTTCACGACATTTCCTGATCGAAGCGATGTCCCAAGAAGTGCAGCAAGACCCCTTAGATACATGGATCGTTATGGTTTGGTCAATCAGGGATCTGTCTTCTTTATCACCGAAGCTTTAGCCATTCTTGAAGGCATGGAAAGAGGACCTGCAGGAAATACGAGTTTAGCGCTTGCCTTTAGCATCGCACAAACGATGAAAGAAGATGAGATCATCGTGGTTCAAGAAACCGAGTATACCGGTGCAGGTAAGCATATGAATGCACAGGTTTCGTTTGCGATGGATCGAGGTATCGAGGTATCTTTCGGAAATCCACTGGAAGAAAAACCCGGGACGAATTTAATTTTCCCAAGCTCGGGTCAAGCATTAAAACATAAAGAACTTCCTTTAGAAAGTTTAAGATTATCCTACTTAAAACACTACAAGGATATGGTCCTTTTTGATAATGATTACGATTATTTGGCATTAGAACTTAACATCACTAAAGATGAGGTAAAAAGACTTTTGGAGGGACATGAATGAAACCAAGACAAGATGATTTTGAAAAAAGAAGAAACCATTTAAAGAACTTATCTGATCAAGAACTCAAAACCTATTTTGAAACACTCACCGATCAACTCATTGATCCCCTTTTAGAGATGGCTTATCAATACACCACACCAGCGATTGAACGCAGTGTCCTGCTTCGCATGGGCTTTTCAAGCATTGAAGCCAAACAATTAACCGATAAAATGATGGAGTATCAACTCCTTGAATATGGTGCAGGACACGTGGTATTCCGTTATGCGAAAGACCATCACATGTCTATTCGTGACGCGGGAATGACATTACTTTCTCCCGAAGTTTTACTCGCCTATAAGGAGGTGTTTCTAAGATGAACATCAATGAAAAAATCGACATTCATCACATTTTAGATCATCTTGAAACCTATCGCCCCAGACGTACTGGATGGGTATGGCGTGATAAAGCACCGATTGACTTAGGACCTTTCCATTATGTTCAAGCCAGTGCAGATTTAAAAAATTCTATCCCACTTCCTGCAGCAAGACATCTCGGGGGTATTGATCCACAACCCGATTCAACAATCACCACAGAAATTGCTTCAGGACGTTTTGAAGATGATATCAGACGCATGCGGATGGCAGCATGGCATGGGGCTGACCATATCATGGTCATTCGTACCGCAGGACAATCCCATATGGATGGACTCCTAGAAGGAACGCCTCAAGGGATTGGTGGTGTTCCTATCACCCGAAAACAAGTTCGTGCACAACGCAAAGCACTCGAT
>JBBIMC010000051.1:0-8702 GCA_037444605.1 Mycoplasmatota bacterium
CCGAAGATGAAAAAGGCTATGCTTGAGGGGAATTGGGATTTGTTCTCCGGACAGGCCTTCTTGATATCCTTTTCCATTCCATTTTTCATGATGGTATTTCGCAATCTGAATGCCCATTTCCATAATACGGTTTTTTGGATAATCTCTCGAAATATCTGAGAGTGTCTTCGCCCCGATATCCACATGAGTCTTCATGATTTCAAACTCCTCAGGTGTCAAACGACCTGGTTTAAGTAAGATTGCATCAGGAATGCCAACCTTTCCAATATCGTGAAGTACTGATGCATAGAAGATATCATCGACATAACCAGGAGTGATGTAATCATGATAACGTTCATCATTCATAAGAGCTTCCGTGAGGGCTCGGCAGAAATATTGGACACGGTCAACATGTTGACCCGTTGTGTAATCTCTTGATTCGGTAAGTCTCGCGAGTGCGAGCGCTGATGAGCGTTGTGCTTCAGCAATTTCTTGAATCTTTTCCGAAACATCACTTTCGAGTTGTTTATTATATTCTTGAAGTTTAACTTCATATCGTTTCTTTTCACTGATATCATACTTAGTAGCAACATAATGCGTGACGCGATTTTTGTTGTCAAGGATAGGAGCAATCGACGCGAGTTCCCAATAATAACTGCCATCTTTTCGTCTATTATAAAATTCGCCACGCCATATTTTACCACTCTTAATCACATCCCATAATTGCTTGTAATAAGAAGGACTGTGATAACCAGATTTTAGAACACGGGGTGTATTTCCAATCGCTTCTTCAGCAGTATAACCTGTCATTTTGGTGAACATAGGATTGACGTATTGGATGATACCTTCAGCATTGGTTATAACTGCCGATGTAGGACTGCTTTCAATTGCTTGTTCTAAGATATGCAATCGTTCTTCATTGGCTTTGGTGACAGATAAATCGATATGAACACCATACATGATCAGTGGTTTTCCATCACTAGACCATGTGGCAATCGTTCCTTGAGTTCGAATCCAACGATAATTACCATCTTTTTGTCGAAATTTAACATCCATCGAGAAATATTTACTGCGCTTTTCAAGAAGATCATTGATGCGATCATGCATTTCATCAGTAAAATCAGGATGAACGGATGACACTACTTTTATAAAGGTGTACGGCATTAATTCATCTTTGGTATAACCTAGCATGGTTGAATAATGATCGTTGATGAGAATGATATCTTGAGTAATATCCCACTCATAAGTACCAATTTGTGAACTGTCGATTAACGCATTAAGTTTGATTCTTTCTTTATTGAGTTCTGCTTCTGCTTTCTTAGTCTCAGAAAAATCACGCCCGACTAATTGAAACTCTTCAATATCATTTTGAACGATGATAGGATAGGCTTCCCATTCAATCCATATTAATTCACCGTCAACATCCAAAATTTGATATGTATATCGATGTTTCTCATCGTAGGTGAAATGATGATGGATCAGTTGATCTAACATCCAGTGTGTATCCATAGGAGCGACATCAAAGATCGAACGTCCAATTAAAGAAAGATTGCTATTTTTAAATAATCTATTGAAAGCATCGTTTGAGTAAATAATGATTCCCTTTTGATTGAGTCGACAAACTAGTTCGTGCTGTGAATCCAATATAGATTTCATTGTAGTATCGAGAATGTGAATGCTTTGTCTCAGTTCTTCTCGATTGAGAACCCCTAAAAGAAGATTGGAAAATTGTTGAAGAGCCTTTTGTTCAAAAGTCGTATATGCGCGAAAATCATTGACAGAATCAATACCTAAAAACCCATAGCATTCATCTTCATTGAACATGGGTACCGCTAATAAACTTTTGATGTTTTGTGGTTCTAGAATTTGATAGATATCACTTGATGGGTCTAAATCATTCACTCTTGGAATGTAGATACTCTCATGATTGAGATGAGCTTGAACCCAGGGATTGATCAGTGTAAGTGGGACATTTTGTAGATCGTTAATAAAAGGAAGAATATTATCATTGCACCATTCATAGGTATTTGAACATGTCTTTTGCTTAAAATCATAGGTAAAAATATAGATGCGGTCAGCACCTATATACTTTCCTACCATGGCAAGTGCATCATTGATTGTCTTTTCATCATCGGTGACTTTTAGTGAGAAAAATTGTCTAGAGATCTCGGCAATCAGTTGGCTAAGCTCCAATTGTTTTTCTAAACTTGTTTCTGAAGCTTCAACATGTGTTTGTATCAACAATTGACATACAACTCCTTAATCTTGCTAGCGTATATGTTAGTATCTATATTTTACCACTCAAAACATGTTGAGTTAATCGATTACACCAAAAAATATGAAAGACATTCAAAAAATATCATCTATTTTTGACATATGTAATGTATTTGTAATCATTCATGAAGTGACAGATTCATTTTGCTCGAAATGAAAGTTTGAAGACATATACTTATGATAAAATGAAGGTAAATAAGGAGGGTTTATTTATGGACTTAGTGTTAACATTGCTTGGTATATTGATTATCGTATTTTTCTTTTTAGCATCACTCAATGGCGTAAAAAAATATGTTAAAAGTTCAATCATCACAAAACTAGCCAAACAGCATCGTACCTTTGGAATGCTTGCTACGTCGACAGCATTGATCCATATGATTATCGCTGTCATCGGTGGTGATTTAAGAATCACAGGAACACTCGCACTCATTTCATTAATCATTACTGGAATGATGGGAATGCTATTTTCTAAACAAAAGAAGAAAGCATTATACATAACTCACCGTATTATGGGACCATTGACATTAATACTCATCCTCATTCATATCATTTTCAACAGTTCTATTTAGGTCGAATGTTTCGACCTTTTTTTCATTAAAAAGAATGGAATCCTGTGATAAAATATAAGCAAGTAATCTCATTGAAGTTAGGAGAATTTAGGATGGATTTTTCCTTGTTTTCAACCATGTCCATCGAAATGAAACGTCATCATCTGATCGATGATCGTTTTTTGTTACTATCTTCTCATAAAATTAAAACAGCTTATGATGCACTAAAATCTGATATTTATCATCATGATGAAGCAGAACTTACCATGGCATGGTTAGCATTGTTTTCAGGTGATAACCTAGGGCTCCATCAACGTTATCAATTGATTGATCCAAATAAGTTATCGACAAGATCTGTAGGTTTATATCATGATTTAATTGCATTATCTGGTACCTTTGGTTCAATTGATGATCGTTTAAATCAAAGCAAAGAAGCCCTTAAAAGACTTGAAGATATGGATGACTTATATCTTGCCAATGCGTATTTGACCCATGGTCAAATCTTAAATGGCATGTTGAGGTTGCGAGAAGCTGCGGACTATTTTATGAGGGGATATACAATATTCTTTCAACATCGTTTAGCTTTTGCGGCTAGTGTTGCACTCACCAATAGCCTTTTAATCAGTTGTCGCTTAGGTGAACTTGATCAAGTCATCAAAGATAGCGAACAAGCCTTGATGATCTTTTCTCAATTTCAAAGTGATGATCATGACATTGTCGATATCATAAAACTCCCTTTAGGTATGTGCTATTTAGAATATGGACGCTATCAAATGGCAGAAAAAGCCTTACTTCTATCACAGAAAGCGATTAATGCTTTTGATCTCATTCACATGCATGGTTATCTAGAAATCGCGTTAATTAAACTCTATGTATTAACCGATGCAAATGATAAATTAGCATCGCTTCAAGATAGTATGGTAAAACTATTTAGCAATATGCATTATCCGATGATGGATGTCATCATCAATTATGGAAAATATCACTTAGGTCATATCACACCTTCAGATATTGAAACACTGATGTTCTACCATGAAACCAATAAAGTTCCCCACCCTCTTATGGAAGAACTCATGATGGCCTTGCATCATGATGGGAAAATCACCTACTCTCTCGAGACACATCTCGATTGCATCAAAAAAGCCCGATATTCAGGTGATCGTCTGGCGTTGATTCAGCAACTTCTCTTCTTAGCGGATCGCTACTTGGATGATGGAAAGAAAAAAGATGCTATCTTCTTATATGAAGAAGTCTATCAAATGTATCAAACACATCATCTCGGATCAGCGTTTAAACTTTACGTCTACCATGGAGCGAACTATCTAAAGAAGATGGATTCACATCTGGCTTTGAAAAAGATCACATCAGAACTTTTTACGGCTAAAGAACATGAAATCTTAGTCTACATTGAAAAGGGGCTCACCAACGAAGATATTGCCAATAAATTGTTTATCTCCATTGGTACCGTGAAGTGGCACATCAATCATATCTATAGCAAACTTGAAGTTAAGCATCGCGCTGAGGCCATTAAAAAGGCAAAAGATCAAGGATATCTCTAACCTAACCAGGAACCTAACTCCGGTTAGGTTTTTTTTATGTCGCTTTTGTTTATACTTAAGTGGTCATTAAGGAGGTTTTATGATGAATGAACTTATGGAACATTATGGGCAGTGGGGTGCCGTCATCTTTTTTGTGATTGTGTATGGAATCGCTATTCTCTTCATCCCCTTCTATAAAAAGATGGATAGAAAACCTGCATACGCGTATCTCGCGTTTGTCATTGCATTTGCTATTGAGATGCATGGTATACCATTTTCGATGTTGCTGATCTCTTCTCTGATCGGTCGGACATTACCCGAGGGTGTCTTGTGGGGACATACGTTGATCCATTTCATCGGGTACACCGGATTATATTTAAACATCGGTTTTGCACTCTTAGGAATCATCATGATTCTTTACGGATGGTATCACATTTACCATGGATACTGGAAAAAAGTGGATGGTTCAGCGCATATCGTGACACAAGGTATGTATCAGTACATACGACATCCCCAATACACTGGATTGATGTTGATTGCGATTGGAATGGTCTTAGGATGGGCTACCCTTACCAACCTGATCATGCTCCCCATAATTGTCTTTATGTATGTCCGTCTATCGCTAAAAGAAGAAAAACACATGATTGAAGAATTTGGAGATGCTTATCTCATTTACATGAAACATACCAAGCGGTTTATCCCTTGGATTATATAGGAGGATTATGATGTTACAAACACTAAAACGTATTGCTTTATTTAATGCACTTCTCGTCGCACTTGAAGTGCTCGCTTTTCTCTTCATCTTTCAGAAAGCGTATTATTTTCCCAGAGGAATTGTGCTTTTATTAATTGTTCAATGGGTATTTCTCTTCATTATTGGATTCTTTCTATCAATTGTGTGGGTGATTCGCCTTTTGAGTTCAAAAACCCATTATTTTCTTGCCAAGAAAATCATCAATATTGCTTTATGGTTATTCATCATTCCCTGGATGATTGCACTCCATATCGTGATCGCAGAGATGATGACCTATACCCCAAACTCGAGTGGTATCGCTGAAATCGTTGATGTGAACATCAATGATTCGACACAATATTATAGTGTACGAGGAACGGATTCAAGTAACCCTGTGATCCTCTTTCTCTCCGGAGGACCCGGAGGTGCTCAAATGCCAGCCACTCGAGAGTTTTTATCCGATTTAGAAGATCACTATACGATCATCAACTGGGATCAACCAGGAACAGGGAAATCCTATGATGCCATCTATCGCTATGATCAGATGACACCTGAGCATTACATCCTTGATGCACATCAACTCACAGATCACTTAAAACAGGCGTATAACCAAGAAAAGATTTATTTGATCGGTGAATCATGGGGAAGTTATCTCGCCATGGAACTCGCATATCAGTATCCTGAAGATTACTATGCGGTCATCGGTACAGGTCAAATGGTTGACTTCACACAAACAGAAAAAGACTGTTATCAGTTTGCATTAGAACTTGCAAGAGAAAACAATGATCAAGATTTAGTCAACCGTCTAGAAGATCTTGGTGAACCTCCATATGAAGGAATCGGATTATCGTTACGCATGAATACTTACTTAAGTCCCCTTTATGTCTGGATGGCAACCCATGAGGATGTGACCCATCAAGATTGGGATACCTTTGATATTTTATTATCACCAGAGTATTCCATTTGGGATAGTGTCCACTTTGTGATGGGGCTCCTCAAAACATTTGAAACCATCTATCCTCAGCTATACGGTAGAGATTTAAGGGAAACACATCAAACATTCGAGATTCCTGTATATATTTTTCAAGGAAAATATGATGTGAATGCCCCGACGCATTTAGCCTTTGATTACATGGAGAACCTCACTGCACCAAAGAAAGAAATCATTATCTTTGAACACTCAGGACATAACCCGTGGATCGATGAATATGAACGATTTAACGCTGAAGTGAGATTGAAATTTCAGGAGCATCTTTCATGACAAAAAAATTGAAAGAATGTCTTGGACTCCTTGTGGTAACATTCATCTTTTTTATTTCACTGTCTTTTCTACAAAAAGCACCTTATTTTGATGTCTATGACGACAAAGCCATTCTCAGCGAAGGCGATACCTATTTTTCTACTCGCTATATTCACACCAACCAATCGATGGAGGTGAAAGATTTTTCTGGAATGGACACTCTTTTATCCTTGGAAGGAGGAATAACCATGAACCTAACCATTGACATTCAGCAAAAAAATGGTGATCTTCGGGTCCTATGGATCACACCTGATCACATCATACACGAACTTACCAGTGGACAACACGCTCTTGATCTATCGATCGGTACTCACCGCATCAAAGTCGTTGGTAATCAAACCACATTTGAAATGACCTATCATATCGATGCACTAGACATTGATTTGTTGCCTTCATCCTAATACAAAAAAGAAAACTTCACCTTCGTCAGGTGAAGTTATTTTTATTTATTCTTCAACATTAGGGAAGAAATTGGTGGGTTGTGTCTGATTTTTCCCACTGTAGTATAGATCATTGAAGAAAAGTGTCCGTGCTGTTTGATGCTTTGGCACGATCCATAACCATAAGATACCTAAGGTAAGGATTCCTAAAAGATACCAACCTAAATAGCTTAAGTCAAGGATAAAGAGTTCCAACTTATGACCACGCATGTAATTCTTGGAATCAGAAATGGCATCAAGAGCTGATATGTCGATTTCGTGATTCATGATATAGTATCCCATGGAGTAAGCATAGCTTGCGATAAACCCAGGAATGATGAATAAAAATGTCCACATTAATACAAATAAACCCACGAAAAATTGATGAACCAAGGTACGTAAAGGCTTTTCCGTAAAGCCTTTCTTAATCACTTCACCAAACATCGGTGTTAAGTTATTTGCCACATCAATATACATGGCGGTGGTCGAATAGACGATCAATGCAGCGACAATCGAACCGATCAGAGAAAATAGGAAATTCAATGGTGGATTCCCTGGTTGAACCAGGGTTCTTGTCATCGTTTCAAAATCAAAACGATACTTGGTTGCAAAATTATCTGCGATGGATGTTGGAATTCCAGCAATAATCGCCATCACAATTGTGGTTCCAATGACGATACCATATCGTCCCGACATTAAATTTTTTGCTTCTTCTTTGTACTCGTAGTATCTCTTCATAGTGATACCCCCCTTTTTTATTTTTTTAAAGCTCAATCATCATTAAATGATTAACTTCAACAGTAATATTATACGCCATTATGTTGTATGCATAAAAAACTTATAGTCGAATCACATCTTTATCTATGTCATATTCAGCTAAATGTTCGTTAAGACGTTCATGCAAATATCGATCCATAGGTATATAGAGAATGATAGGATGTCCATAATCATCTAAGTGTGTTAAGTTAAGATAGAGTTTTTCATCATCATAAGATATGCTCTCAATGATGTCGAAGGGGACCATCATATACTTTTTTCCCTTGGCATAACCAATAGCATTTTTGTTTAAAAAATAATGAAACTTTTGTGAGTCTCGAAAATATTTGGGAAAGCCTATGAGGATTAATGGGATAGCAATCAGATTCGCAATGATCACACCAATGGATAGACCATTGTCTTGGTTATCAAAAGAGAGTCCAATCACTAATGCAATCCCAACCCCCAAAGAAAGTGACAAAAAAACAAAGAGAAACTTTTGAAGGATCAGTGTTTTATTGATCCCCCATACTTTAATCGATTGATGAAACGTTTGATGTTCTTGATAATCGACTTGCATGGATTGGTCATCAAGTTTTTGACCTGAATAATGCTCAGCTAAGCGAATAATTAGATCGAATAGCGGAAGAAATAACTCAAAGTGATCTTGAAAACTCAGCACCATATGCCAACCATTTTCATCATTTTTTGTCTTTATATCAAGGATATCTTTCCAGATGAAAGAGTGCGTATCTACCACCAATTTTTCTTTTGTCATGATGACTTTATCACCCTGTTGAATGAGCGTGGTATCCTGTTTCAAATACCACACGACGGATAAGGAATCTTCGGTTTGGCACTGTTTTTCAAATCGTTCATCCATTATTTCTTGATTGATGCCTATCATACGTTTCCGCCCATATGCAATGATGATCCAGGACAAAACAAGACAAATAAAACCTATACCTAATAATATGATACCTAAAGCAAGACGCTCTGGATTTAGACTCATGAAAATAAACCCTGATATCAAGAAGATCGCAAAACCCAAAAGGAACCCTAAGATAAGCCCTGTGTACCACGCTTTAAATTTTGTTGGTGATAGTTTTTTCATGGATCCCCCGCATGAATCATGGTCATTGATGGCATTATAAT
>JBBIMC010000052.1:0-2522 GCA_037444605.1 Mycoplasmatota bacterium
ACCCATAATGCAGCAAGCCTATCCAATGAATTTAATGTGAAAAAGTTTGTCTTAGTTTCAAGTGATAAAGCAGTGAGATCCACCAATGTCATGGGTGCAACGAAACGTTATGCAGAACTCATTATCCAGGAACAACAAAATCACGCTAAGGTAACCAAGTTCTCAGCCGTAAGATTTGGTAACGTTTTAGGATCGAATGGTAGTGTTATCCCCTTATTCAAGAAACAGATTGAAGATGGCGGTCCAGTAACAGTGACACATCCTGATATCACCAGATACTTCATGACGATACCAGAAGCTGTTGGTTTAATTCTTCAATGTGGTGTTTACGCCAATGGTGGTGAAGTCTTTATCTTGGATATGGGTGAACCTGTCAAGATTAAAGATCTCGCAGAAAAGATGATCAGTTTAGCAGGATTTAAGCCTTATCAAGAGATTAACATTGAGTTTACTGGTCTTAGACCTGGTGAAAAACTTTATGAAGAACTCTTAGTTGATCATGAGCATGGCGATCACTGTAAGACAGAAAACAATAAGATCTTCGTTGAGAAACAAAGAGACGTGGAAGCGAAAGAACTCGAGTTTGATACCATTATTAACACCTTGGAAAAGTTAAAGAATGATCAAGTGAAAGAGTTTGTAGCATCCATCATTACAACCTACAAACGAAATGGTGACTAGTGGTCGCCATTTTTTATATATTGACGAAGTTGGATTATTTTAAAATACATTATAAGTATTATACTGCTATTTAATGCATATATATTTATTTTATAAGTATTATATTGCTATTTAATGAAATTTAATGTATAATCAAGATGGTGATATGATGAAAATTCAAGGAATTGAAAGAAACGATGTTATTTTAAAAGAAATAGGTAAAAGATTCAAAGCGAGAAGAATTGCTGTATCAATGACTCAAAAAGAGTTATCGATTGAATCTGGCGTGTCGATGAGAACAATCGGTGGTTTTGAAAACGGTGAAAATATTTCTCTGGACAATCTAATTTCTTTGTTAAGAGCATTAAGAAATTTATCTGACATCAACCTACTGTTTCCCGAAGTCAAAGCCAATCCCTTTGATGTGTTGGAACTGGGGCATCGTCGAAAACGCGTATCTTCAAAAAAACTTAATAAAGAGTCATCCTGGACATGGGAGGATGAATCATGATTGCTGCCGAAGTCAAATTATGGGGTAAACGTATTGGTGCTGTGTCAATCGATAACGATTCCCCCTATGTCTTATTTAAATATGATGACCAGTTTTTAAAAACACGCATTCAACTCTCACCTTTGATGATGCCTTTATCGGAAGAAATATATCAATTTAAAACACTCCCATTAAGTACTTTCAAAGGATTACCGGGGCTACTTTCTGATTCCTTACCTGATCGTTATGGCGATCAGTTGATTCATGCATGGTTGGAAAGTCAAGGAAGGACGATCGAATCCTTTAACATCATCGAACGACTGTGCTATGTTGGAAAACGAGGCATGGGTGCGCTAGAGTTTTACCCTATCAGTCACCGTGAACTCAATGTCAACGATGATGTCGACATTAATCGATTAGTTGAATTAGCCAATGAGATCATTCATCGTAAAGAAAGTTTTTCAGCAAAAGATAAAGATCAGCTCCAAGACATTATTAAGGTGGGAACATCTGCTGGTGGGGCTCGAGCTAAAGCAATCATCGCGTTAAATGAAAGAACAGGAGAAATCAAGTCAGGTCAAATCGATCTGGGATCTGATTTTTCCTATTGGCTAATCAAACTTGATGGTGTGGATCAGAAAGAAGAAACTTCGTTTACTCGAATCGAGTATGCGTACTATTTGATGGCAAGGGAAGCAAAGATTGAAATGAGTCATTCAAAACTCTTAGAAAAAGATGGCTATTGCCATTTCATGACACGTCGTTTCGATCGAATCCTCAATAGTAAAGGCAAATGGGAAAAACTCCATATGCAAACGATTGGCGCGATTGCTCACGTCGATTATAATGATCCAGGAATGATGAGTTATGAGCGGGTGACTCATATCATGTATCAAATGGGCATCAAACTGAGCGAAAACAAACAGTTCTACCGGAGAATGGTCTTCAATGTCATGGCAAGAAATCAAGATGATCATGTCAAAAATATCGCATTTTTAATGAACAAGGATGGTGAGTGGACACTTGCCCCAGCCTATGATTTGACATATGCATATAATCCATCAGGAAAATGGACATCGATGCATCAAATGACCATTAATACCAAACGCACCGATTTCACTTTGGATGATCTTTTACAAGCAGCAAACAATATGAAATTGAAAGCTGAAGAAGCCTATGAGATCATCCGTGATGTCCAAAGCGCACTCACTCGTTGGGATCAGTTTGCGAAAGAGGCTTTTGTCTCAGAAGAACATGCCCAAAACATCAAGCATCAATTCAAGTATTATATATAGCATTATTGTGCGGATAGCATATGATATATGGTTTTGATAGAGAAGGCATTCACCAGATTGTATGACGATATACATAG
>JBBIMC010000052.1:2532-8659 GCA_037444605.1 Mycoplasmatota bacterium
CTATGTATATCGTCATACAATCTGGTGAATGCCTTCTCTATCAAAACCATAGTGTGAATAATTATTCTTTTGATCATTCTAATTTTGCAATATCACAATTAAAAGTAGATTTTTAGGTTTACAAGGAATGGTCAATATGATAACATAAAGGTGAATCATGTTTCAGTGAATTATGTTTCATCATAAAGAACAGAAAAGAGGTCGAAGTGCGGTGTTCTTGGGTCGAGAAAAAGAAATGAAATTACTAGAGAATCTCTATACTTCAAAAGTATTTGAGTTTGGTATTCTTCATGGGAGAAGAAGAGTAGGGAAGACGACATTACTTAAAGAGTCTATTAAAGATAAAAATGCTCTATATTTGTTGGCTCAACAAGCAAATGCAAAAACGAATTTAGAGATTTTTAGCAGAAATTACGGACAGCTGAAGGGGATTGGAGAAATATCATTTTCTTCTTTTGAAGATCTTTTCAAAGCGATATTTATGGAAACTAATCTTATTGTAGTGATCGATGAATTCACCTACCTCGTTGAGGTAGATACGTCTTTTGAATCTATGTTACAGGGCTTAATCGATCAATATAAAGATACATCGACCTTAAAATTAATTATCTCAGGGAGCGAGATCGGTATGTTCGAAAATCTCTTTTCTCATAGCAAGCCGCTCTTTGGTAGACAAACATTTTCTTATCACTTGAAAGAATGTGATTATGTTGAAAGCAGCTTATATTATCCAAATTTCTCAACCTTAGATAAAATCCGTGCTTTTGCCGTGTTCGGGGGATTACCTTATTATTTATCACAAATTGATGATCGTTTGACGATAAAAGAAAATATATGTCGATTGATCATCGATGAAAGTGCTCGGTTTGCCTATGAAGTACCGATGATCTTGAAGTCTGAACTCAGAAGTATACAGGAGTATCAAAGTGTGCTTCAGGCGATCCATAGTGGAAGTACCAAATTGTCACAGATCGATTCAAAATCAAAAATCAATGATACAGCGAAGACTTCAAAGTATGTCAAGAAGTTGATCGAATTGGAGATCATCGAGAAAGAGTACAAATTCTTAGAAGATCCCAATTCAAAGAATCATTTATATCGCATCGGTAACAATTTTATTGCATTCTATTATCATTTCATATGGAAAAACCAAACAGCTCGAATCATGATGGATCCCGATGATTTTTATGATCAGTGTATCGATCCAACCTTAGATGAGTATGTGTCTCTACGATTTGAAAGAATTTGTCAACAATATCTGATCAAACATTATCGATTAAAGCATAACGAGTCGGTGATGGCTGTGGGAAGGTATTGGTATAATGATCGATCACAAAAAGTGGATATCGAAATTGATCAATGTGTAAAAACCAAGAATCGCATCCACATTTATGAATGTAAATGGACACATGAACCCGTAAAATCATCGATCATGAATGCGTTGATCGAAAAAGGTAAGTACATCCACGCGACGCACTATGGAGCTTTTTCACGAAGTGGTTTTGATACTCACCTGTTAGAAAAGGGGTATGATCTCATATCCATCGAAGATTTATATCGGTAGAACGTCACATCTCCCTTCGACAGTTTACAGCACGCACTTTATAAAACACTTTATAAAACACTTTATAAAGCCTTCATGATCATTTAAATAAAAAACAGCGAACAATGGCCTTGATCTTGTTCGCTTTTTGTCATAAAGCGATCGTGTCATGATGAATATATAACAATCATGTTCTGAATTTTAATCAAAGTAAACGATCCATAGGTTTTCTAAGATAAAAGAGAGAACACATGGAGGAAATAAGACGATGTACGATGATTTTAATCATGCGATGGACATATATCTTGCTGAAAAAGATATGACAAAAGGATCCTGCGATCTTTATTCAATCATCCTTAAACAATATAAAGCCTATCTCGCCCTTCATAACATCGAAAAACCCACGACGGATGATGTCAAAGACTATATCCATAATAAAATCAGCCAAGGATATTCGAGCAAGTGGATCTATCTTCAAGTGAATGTCATCAAAGGATTTTATCAGTATCTCGCCACGCATTATAAACGATTGGGTGTACCTGAATTCTACGCAACAGATATCAGTGAACCCATCAAGAATGTCCCTTTAAATCAGCCAAAGAGTAAGCCCATCTTAACCGTTGAACAAGCCAAACAATTGATTATAAATACCAAAGAAAATCGTCATACGATCTGGCAGTACCGGGATCATGCGATGGTCTATTTGATGCTCACGACGGGACTAAGAAGTATCGAGATCAGACGGGCAAAAAAAAGTGATTTGAAGGTACTTCAAGGAAAAAGGATTCTTTATGTCCACGGGAAGGGAAGAAGCTTTGCGGATGCCTTTGTGAAGCTCTCAAAAGGTGTCAGTGAGGCGATCGATCAGTATCTAATAAAACGAAAAGATATAAATCCCTATCTCTTTATCGCTCACAGGCACCCCTCCAAATACGCGTGTCTTTCACGTCCCTTTTTCAACCGCTGGATACTAAGAGTACTAAAGGAATCTGGACTTGACGAAGTTGAGATTACCACGCATGCCTTACGTCATAGTGCAGCGACATTCAACCTCTTAAGAGGAAGTTCTTTAGAATCGACAAGGCGGTTTTTGCGTCATGTGGAACCCTCATCGACCTTGATCTACGCCCATCATTTAGAGAATCAAAAAAGCGATACCGGAGATCAGATTGAAGACTATATTTTTTTAGCAGAAGAAAACGAGAAAAAGGAACCATGATGGAAAAACATCCCCTCGAGGATTTAAGCGAAATCTATCTCAGCGAACAGGCCTGGACACCAAGGACGATGAAGACATACCGACTAGCCTTTCAGGTTTTTATCAGGCACTTAAAAGAACATGATATCCTCTACCCAAAAACAAGTGATGTGATCTTCTACCGGGAGATGAAACGGCGTCAAGGTCACTCGAGCTACTCAATCTACATTCAGATGACTGCGCTTCGTGGATTTTATCGCTATTTAAGGATGAATCACGTCCGTTTGAACTTACCCCAAAACTATAGCCATGATATAATGATGCCGATCAAAAACGAGAAAATCACCCCCGCATTACATAAGCAGGTGCTTACACCTAAAGAGGCGAAAATCTTAATCCTTGAGACGAAAAACAAACGAAAGTATCTTTGGCATTACCGGGATCATGCGATGATCTATCTGATGCTAACCTCTGCTCTTCGTCCGTGTGAGATCGTGGAGGCGAGAAAAGAAGACTATCAATATAAGGGTGATCAAAGGGTTCTCTACATAAGACGAGATGGAAAGAAAGATGAAAATCACTACGTGCATCTTGCCAAGGGGGCTATTGTTGCTCTTGATGATTACTTAAGTTTGCGTCATGATGATCATACTTATCTCTTTATTTCACATAAGCAGGTCGCCAAAGACGGAAAACTATCGCGGATGTTTTTTAGAGATATGTTTCTTCCTTTAAGAAAGATTTCGGGTCTCGAGGATACAGCGCTTACCCCGCATCGCTTAAGACATACCGCGGCGATCATCAATTTATCAAGAGGGGCTTCTTTGGAAGAAACCAAGGCGTTTATGCGTCATGCCTCCATAAGTTCAACCAAGATCTATCAAGACTATCTTTTAAGGATGGAAGATGACGCTGAGGAAATGGTCGATGCCTTTATCTTGAAAGAAGAACCAAACGATGAATCTCGGGATGATCCTCTTTTTATGTTCTAAGTAAAAACATGAGTTATCTATAGATAAAGTTTATCCATGATACACGCACTAACTGGCACACGCACATTATGAGTGCCATTTTTTGTGTTCGTAAGGCGATTTTTTGCGCGTTCTGAAAAGGTTTCGACATAAATGTTCGATTTTCAAACAAATTGCGTTATTTTGCTTGTAAATCACACCTTAATGATGTAAAATCAAATCATTCAATAGCCGAACAATGGATGGTGAGAATTGGTGAATGGCAATAAGTTCTTTAAACCGACCGTACTCTATAAAGAGTATATGATCTTAGACATGATTGAAAAGAATCCCAATATTACCCAAAGAGAAATGAGCCAAGCGATTGGGATTGCAGTCTCGATGGTGAATGATTACTTAGATACGTATGAGAAGCAAAAACTCATCATAAGGAAAAAACACTCTACCAAAAATGTGGAGTATTTTATCACGAAAAAAGGTAGTGAGAGAAGAAAGGTTCTCAACATGGGTTATTTAAATGCTTCCCAACAGTTATATAATTCTGCAAAAGAGAACGTTGAGAAGTTTTTGATTCAAGTAGAAAACAAGGGGTTCAATAAAATTATATTGTATGGTGCTGGTGAAGTTTGTGAAATACTTCTTAATGTAAAAAATAACAATTTGTTAAATAGGTTGAAGGTTATAGCAGTAATAGATGACGATAAAAATAAGATTGGTAGACAAATATTAGATACAAAAATCATATCATTAGATGATTGTCATAAATATGATCATGATGGGATACTTATTTCTAGTTACACAAATAAAGATCAAATACTAGGAAAATTGATGAATATCAAATATGAGCTTAGTAAAATAATTCTATTTTTTAGTTGAGGAGATGTCCAATGGAATTAAGTATAAAAGATAAACAGGTTTTAGTTGTAGGTGCCAGCAAAGGTATAGGTAGAGCTATAGCCCTCGGATTTGCTAGAGAGGGATCACAAATTTTTTGTATTGCGAGAGATGAGTCAAAGCTAATTGAGTTAATCAACGAGGCTAATTTATTAAATGGAAAGTTAAATAGATATTTAGCTGTTGATTTAATGAAACAGAGCCCAAATGAGATTGCATCAAAGCTTTTAGCACAATATGGTGTTTTTGACATTGTTGTTCACAATGTTGGAGGATCGCTTGTTAGTAGGAATTATTTAGGCACAATTGATGAATGGATAGAAGCTTGGATGTTCAATGCAGGAATTGCTATAGATATGAATAATAAGCTAATTCAACCCATGATTGATAAAGGATGGGGTAGAGTAATTCATATCTCATCTATTTCAGCTGAGATGCTTAGAGGAAATCCACTTTATGCATCTTCAAAAGCTTTTCTAAATGCATATGTGAAATCCGTAGGAAGATCGATTGCAAATACTGGTGTTATTATGAGTGCTGTTATGCCAGGAGCAGTAGCATTTACTGGTTCATATTGGGATAAGTATATTAATGAAGATCCTGCAAGGTGCGAAGACTTTTTGAGACATCATCAAGCTGTAAATCGATTTGGCTCTCCAGATGAAATCGCAAATGTTGTTCTATTTTTGTCAAGCGAAAAAGCTTCTTTTATGCAAGCTGCACTAGTACCTGTTGATGGGGCAAATATGTAGGTATGATAATGAAACGAATATTTGATATTGTTGCTAGCTTGATAGCACTAATTATTCTGTTACCAGTTTTTGTGGTTATTTCCTTATTTATTACAACAACTTCTCAAGGAGGTATATTCTTTAGAGGGGAGCGTGTAGGTAAAAATGGTAAAATATTTAAAATTTTTAAATTCCGCTCTATGATAAAGGATTCTGAAGGTAAAGGTAAATGGAATGTTGGAAATAACGATCCTAGAATAACGAAAATAGGAGTTTTTTTGAGAAAAACAAAGTTGGATGAATTGCCACAACTAATTAATGTTCTAAAAGGAGAAATGTCACTGGTTGGGCCAAGGCCAGAACTTCAGTTTTATGTAGCTAAATACACAAAAGAAGAGTTACCTATACTTGATTTAAAGCCTGGTATTACAGATTGGGCTTCCATGGTTAATATCTCACAATTCGAATTATTCACAGAAGCCGAAGATCCGGATATTGCATATGAAAAATATATAAGACCAATTAAATTGAAATTGCAATTATACTATAGAAATAATAATTCTATTTGGATTGATTTAGAAATACTTATATGGACTGTCTTTAAAGTTTTTACTAGGTCAAAAAAAATTCCTAAAAAAATCCAAAATTATGTAAAACATTTTAAGAATGGAGAAATAAAATGACTAGTGAGCAATTAGCATGGAAGATAAGACGTCATGGTATAGAAATGACACATTTATCTGGAGGATCACATATAGCCTCTGTATTATCAGTTGCCGATATCGTAGCT
>JBBIMC010000053.1:0-7138 GCA_037444605.1 Mycoplasmatota bacterium
ACCAGATTATTGAAAGCTTGATATGGTCATTACCACCTAATTATTTAAAGGGCCTCTTTTATTTGGTTTCAAACGTGACCTGAAGGTCAATGGTCGCGACTTTAGAAACAGTCTCATGAATAGAGCAATACTTCGCACCGAGCTCTGCTGCCTTACGAAGCTTTTCTTCATCGGATCCATTATAGACGATCATCGCGATGGTTACTGTTTCTAGTGTTGCAGGGGTTTGATCCCGTTTGTATCCTGACACTTCAATTTCCGCATCGCTTAAGGTTAAGCGCATTTTATTGGCAACACTCAAAAAGGTCGCGTAAAAGCATGAGGCAATCGCTCCAAATAATAAGTGATAGGGTTGCATCCCATTGTCTTGGCTTCCCAGTTTGATTGTACCTGTGGGTGATGACATTTCTCCTACAAATTGATTGTCAAAAACGACTTTGACGTTATCTGCTTTCATTCTTATTCTCCTCTACATTCATATCCTCTATCATCTTATCACAAGCGTCAACAATTTCAGGGTAATGCGCTCCATCAAGACTTGTGTATATTATCTTTGAATGAGTTTTCGATAAAAAATCGTCGTTTCAACAAATTGAAATCCTACGGATTGATAGAGCTTTTTCCCTTTCTCATTCCAGTCAACAACGGTTAGAAATACAGGTTTATTTGATAGTTCTTTGGCAAAATTGACTGAAAACTCAATTATCTTCCTTCCATAACCTTTTCCTTGAAATTGATCCACCACATAAAAATCATCGATTTCAGTGCCTAGAATGGTGACTGCACCAATATAGTTTTCTTTCTCAAAAAACAAATACATCGTATCCTTTTCTTTAAGAAGAGATTCCCTTTCATCTGCTACTTTCTTATCTGATGCCTCATTACAAACATGATGAGGAGTGATATCCATCGCATGTCTCATCGGATAAAAAGCATCGCCTAATCCTTGGAAATACATGGCAAAATCTTGATCTTCATAATGTCGATAGGTCAAGTCATGATGGGGCAAATCACGTCCATCATGAACCATCTTCTTTAAGACAAACCACTGTTCATAGCCATGTTCCCTTAGATAAAGATGGATGAAATCAAACTGACTTAACGCTGAGATTGAAATGAATTGACTGTGCTTGTCTTCAATAAACTGGTCAATGACACCAAAGAGTGCCTGGAAAACTTCTTGGGTATGATATTCTTGATCAATCTTTAAATCTATGTCAAGTGTATATCCTCGGTGCTCATGGAGATTGTCTTTCAAAAAACTGACTCCAACCATGTTTTCTCCATGGACGACCAAAAAAATGCCTGATTCCTTTTCGAGTCGTTTGTTATAATCCTCTAAATCACTTGGATCAACGTGTTGACTTAGAAAATGCAGGATGGATGCATGATGTGATTTTTCATATACCTTAATATCTATCTTTGTTTGCATGGGTAATCCTCTCATCTATTCATTCTTTTCGTGAATTTTGTTGCAGTAAGGACAGATGATTTCACCCTGATGGTTGATTTTGGTGATGTTTCGATAATACATCCCTGATTCTACTTTCTTCTCATAGAACCAATATTCATCATGTTTGAAATCTGACTTATGAATCGCGTATTTCTTTAAATGCGCATTATCCGTAAAGAAGTAAGGCTTCTTGGTATCTGAACACTTACCTTCTTTGATTTGTGTCATACAATCTTGACATTGGTAAAAACCTTTGCGGGGATCTTTGATCAAAGGCCCCCCACAAAAGGGACACACATCTCTTTTAGAGTCGGCATAAATCATCCCTTTGAGAATGATTTGCTGAATTCTACGGAACGAATCAATATCTTCAATGCTGATGAATACGTCATCTCTTTGTAGATAATCTTCTTCAAATTGATTGACGACAACGACTTCATTCACACCATAGTTTTTCTTATAATAATTGAGTGACTTATGCTCACTCATATTGCTTGTAATCATCATCTTATAGGTCTTGTCCTTCGTGAAATGAAGGATGATTTCTTTGGCGTTATTACTGAACATGTCAAGCTTCCACCCTATAAATGAAAAGCTGATGTCCAGTGAATGTAAATCGATCTTAACATTCGGGTTGATCTCAAAATTGAAATGCCCTACCGCGAAGATTGTCAGAATTTGTACATACATCAAGTAATGCTCATTCAAACGTTCAAGATCGATCGCTTCTTCATCATTGGTCTTTTTCTGATGCCCAAGCAAATATTTATATGCCTTATAGACTTGATGATAGTCTTTTTGCATTAAGAAGATATTGGTCTTCTTAAGGTTCATGTTTTTATTTCGTTTGAGATTCTTCTGGTACACTGGTTTATGAAGTCTTGGCTGAATCGCTTGGCTTATCGATGAAAGCTCATTGAGCAGCGTTTTGGAGAGGTTAAAATACTGAGAAAAATCACGGATATATCCTGTATGCAATTTCCCTAAAGCTAAAAAGTAATTGACATGATTCACTTTTTCTAGAATGTTAAAACGCATGACATCACTCGCGTAAAGTAAACTATTGAGGGTTCTTCGATTGCGTTTAATGAGGGTGAGGATATCATCGACAAAGTTGCAAAAGATAATGTTCTCATAGATGCTATAATCATCTTCATAAATACGTGTTAATAACTTTCGTGGTTTAACACCCTTATTCGTTAAATTTGACACATATTGACTATGATTGGCGAGATGCAATAGCGTCCCTTGATTGATAATTCTAGTATTTTCAACCGGTAAGACATCGTCAGAGTCTTTTAAGACAATAATCGGTTTACTAAAGATTCTTTTAATCGCAGGTGTTGTCTTTTTTATCTGTTCAATCGTCTTTTGTAATCCATCAAAATCATAATTAGGCTCAATCGAAAAGAGCGTCATATCATGCACGACGTAATAATCAAATTCAATATAGGATAGTACCTTATGCTTATGGATAAAGTTTTGAATGCCTTGGAGGAGTGAGGAGAAACGCTCGTATTCTTCTCTAGTAAGTTTCTCTTCCTTTTTGACCTGATTACTCATTATCTAGACGTTTGATAAACGCAACACATTGATGTAAGTTCAACTTTTCAAACTCCATTTCAAGCTTTTCTTTATCATCAATGGTCTTCACTTCAAGTTTAGCAACCACTTTACTTAATAAAATCTTCTCAACCGCTTCACTTTCCACATCTTCATTGGGGAAACATGCTTTATAAATATTAACGAAATCTTCAATTTGTTTTAAGATGCGGTTCCCAAACGAAATGTTGTAAGGTGCAAGTAATACTTCGACTTGTTTGATAAGTTCACTGTTTTCAGCGTCAAAATTACCGTTTTGTTTCGCGGTCTTAAAGAGCTTGTCAATCGATTGGTAATCGTAATATTTCTGTGACAAAGGATGGGTATAGTTACGTACTTTAGGCGCACGCTTTGTGAAATTCATCGTGTGCGCACGGTCGTAAACTTTATCAGAAATAACAAAGGTTGATTCATCGCGATTCGCTGTCCCAATAAACCAGACATTGGCAGGCACTTTGAGTGTATTTCCATTTTCTAAAGCAAGATAATCTATGTCTTGATCGTCTTCTTTTCGGTTTAGCTTGATATTGATCAATTTGAGTTCTCTTTGGTTTTCTTCGTTTTCCATTAAGGATAAGAAGTCGGAGAAATAGTACTCTATACGTGATAGATTCATTTCATCTAAAAGAATAAAGGTCAGAATCTCCTGATTTAAAGCGGCTTTATAAAGCGCTAAGGTGAACTTCTTTGGTGTATACTTCATGGAGAATTCATTGTAGTATCCAAGGAGTTCATTCTTATCTTTCCAAGAGGATTCGACTTCAATGATATCGCAGTTTGCGAAAACCGCTTCAGAGAATATTTTGGGTAAACTGGTTTTCCCCGTTCCTGACATCCCTTGAAGAATGGAGAGTTTAGTCGCACCTAACCCAGCGACAAAGGTCGCGATATCTTCTGGTGTATAGGACAAATGAAGGCGTGAGTTTCTCGCATAATCAACAACAAACAAGACAAGATCGTTTAATGAGGGTTCAACCGCTTTGAACGTCTTTCTTCTTTCTAGGTCTGCTTTATAATCATCGATATTCGCATCGAGTACAGTAAATGCAGGACACGGATCAAAGTTTTGATAGGTATCTTCTTCAAGTGTACTGGATGATGTGACATTCTCTTGACTGGTTTCAAGAGGATTTTGATTCACTGCGAGTTCACTCAAGGGTTCTTGATCGAATGCTTTACGGATAAACATAATACTTAAGATAGCAGTTGCTGCAATCAGTGCATACATGGCATCAGTACCAATGTCATAAGTATACTCAAGTCCTGCAGGTAAGTTGATTCCATAAAAAGCAAAGATATCAAAAATGACTTGTTGATTGATCGCTTGGGCAATTTGGAAATAATATCCTGAAATCGCGATAATGAAGATGAAGAACATATTGATGCCTGTAACAAACTTCACGATCGAACTAAATTGACGATACTTGGATAAATAACTGGTTAATGTCACGATCAGTGATATACCAACGGCAATCAACATGATCACCAAGATATAGGCGACGATTCGATAACCTGGATCTAAGTTGGTATAATCCCTTAAAATTTCAAATCCAGTCAAATCAACTGAGTACGTAAAGTTGTCAAAGATGATGCTGATTTTAACGATATGTAAAAGAAGCATGAGAACACTGGTTGCAGACATCATAACCACATATGCGAGAGGTTCAATCTTCGCATACTTGATCTTACTATCCACATAAACCAACTCAATAAACGCATTATACTTACCCTTAATGATGGCAAGAATAAAAATAACAACAATCATTAAAAGCATCGGAATATAGGCAAATGTTTGGGCAACAGATCCTAACAACGTGTAATACATCTGGATGGCTAACCCTAAAAGGAAAAACATGATGGTTGCGATAAAATTGATGTTGATATAGGTGTTCGATTTTAAAATGAAACGTTCTTTATCGAAAAAGTAAAATGATAAGCAATGTGTAAAATAGAGAAAAAGTGCCAGGAATAAACCGAAATTTGCTAAAAAGTATATGATGAGTTGAAGACTTGTATCGCCATTAAAGATGACATTCATGGCAACGGCATAATAGGTGTCGTTACCTTCAGTGAGTGAATAGATGGGGATGATAAATGTGGTAAAGAAAACCAACATGGAAATAACATCGATGATGAGAACGACAAGGGGTATCTTTGTGGCACTCAATTTGAGCTCAATTTCATCCTTTTGAAGTCCTTTGTTCTGTAATAAAATCTTATTTCTTAGTACAAAGAAAACGAAGATCGCAAGGACTAAGATGATGCTGATAATAACAAGAACCATCTGGAAGATCGTCATTGAGCGATAAAGGGTTTGATAAACGATAAGGGTTATGGCATAACCAAGGAAATAGATAACACCACTCAGTATTCCCCAACCATTTTTCCTTAATAAACTAAACCCCATGAAGAGTACAGGAGCAATCGAAGTGTAAAAGACAATCATTAAACCAAAGGAGAATATTTCAATATATCCACCATTTGAGAAATTACTCGCAAGCTTAAAGATTGTATCCTCTTCGTAAGGTGAGACCAATGAAAGAGACATAATCCATAGATTCATAAAAAACACAAGGATGGTTAATCCAAAGATTAGTGTCCCTAAAAACCAGGGTTTTTTTATTAAGGATTTCATCAAGATTCCTCTTTTCTAAATATCATATGGGTTGTGAAATGAATATTATGCTTACTTCAAAGATGTTTCACGACTCTTTGTTACTATTGTAACACATGTAAGTAAGACTCGGTGAAATCTCGAAGTTTTGAAATGTTTTTTAATGTCTAAAAAAGAAAAACATCTCCGGATAATCCTTGATGTTTCTTTGATATAAGTCATGATTGATAAAAAAATGTTAAGCTTGTAATAATTGCTTAATCTATCCTAATATTTGGTCATTTTGGCTAAGTTTAGCATACTTGATTGAAAATAAAAGGCCCAATATCGCCATCAAAAAGAAAATGATGATTCCCACTAATACCAAGGGATTAGTCGTATATTCATATGTAGCCATACTATCGTACAATCCCGTTCTCGTGTAAATACTTTCAATCTCTAAACTATTCAACATACAAAGAAGGGTTCCTATCGAACCTATAGAAAATGCAACAATACTTAATACGAATTTTTTCATGAATTTGTCCTTTCAAATGGAATAATTAACTACACACAATTAAAAACATAAAACCAAAACGTGGTGTTTAATAAACATAAAACCCGATTAGTTCCTCCCCTGAATTTAAGTACTCAATATAAAATAGTATAACATATCTCTGCGAGACTCAATAAAAAACCCACAATCTTATCATGGATTTTTGTTCATGAAGTATAAAAAATAGCAATCTTTGATCGTTGATTTTTTTACTGGTAATTGTCTATGACAATTGAGATACTATATTTTATCGTTATTTCCTGCAAATATAAGGTCTAACTCAAATTGATTTCTTTTTAAAAATAAAACAACTTGTGATGCAGCGAGTGTTGCGAAAATAACGGTAACGATAATCGTGATTGGGTCATACCTGCCATCGACTGTACCTAAGTAAAACATGACTTGTCCAAAGAAATTATATAATGCATGAAGTATCATCGAAAGCCATAGATTTCCGGTTTTCATATAGATGGTTGCCCATAAAATCCCCATCAAAAAGGAATACCCCATTTGAAGTAATGTCGATGATAGTGGTGCACCTTCAGATAAGTTTGCGATATGAAACAATCCAAAGACGAGTGACGAAATCAAAATAGTAATGAAAACTCGATATTTTAAGTGAGATAACGCTTGATATAAAAACAGCAAAAGAATACCACGAAAGATTAATTCTTCTAGGAAACCTATGCTCAAACATTCGATCAAAAAGAGTATGACACGGTAACTCGGTTCAGTTAACTGAGCTCTTCCATCAAGAAAGCTTATGATTGGAAAATTATTCAGTGCAATCAAGAGAGCAGGAATAATTACATATAAAGAACCTTTACTTATTTTAAACTGAAGCATCTTTTGATATCCAAATTTGATCAGTAGATACATTAATAGGATCCCAGAAATCAATCGGGTAACTGATTGTCTAATCATATCAACATCT
>JBBIMC010000053.1:7160-8520 GCA_037444605.1 Mycoplasmatota bacterium
AATGGTGATAAATTGATAAACTGAAAAACGATCACACATAGGATCGCAATCGTTAAGATTATCTTTTCTTTTAAGGTAAACACAAGTTGTTTGTTCATTGATTTATTTGCTTTCTCTGCAGGGAATAAAAAGCCCAGTCATGCTAAAACGGAGGTTAAGATACCCGCTTAATCTTCTGATGATATTGGTAAATCAAGTAAACACCTAATGCAATCATTAATACACTGATGAACTGTGATGGGGTGGGAAAAACATTATATTCGGTTTCAAATAGGGGTAAAAACACACCTCTTTCGTCGCCACGTATAAATTCAATCATAAAACGCCATATGCCATAACCCACTAAATAAACTTCAAGCTCTTTATTTTTGAATGAAGAAACTTTATTCAATAAAAAGAATAAAACAAAGAGAAATCCTGATTCAAATAATTGTGTTGGATAAACATGTTCTCCAGGATATAAATCATGCGCATGTCCATGCGGAAAGAGTACGCCAAGATAAGACTCAGTGGGAATACCAAAACAACAACCTGCAAAGAAACAACCAATTCGACCTACTGCGTGTGCTAAGACAACTCCCGTAATAAGTGTATTCGCAATCTTTTTCATATCTTTGTTGCTATCTTTATAGAAATATTTCATAAGAACTAAAAAGGATGTGAAACCACCAATCAATGCACCTAGGAAACTGACGGTACCAAACGTCCATTCTCCTTCTTGGATTGAGTGAAAAATACCATCCAAAAGGAATGAAAATGCAAGTGCAACCAATAAACTGATGACGATCAATACTATAATACGATTGGTTTGCTTTTTCGTAAATCCATCGTGACGATCTAATCTATATACCACATAAATAATCATAAGAAAAATTCCAATAAAGACAAGTAAGTCATACATTGGTATCGTGTAGTCGAATATTTCAGGTAATAAAAAGGGATACACAAAATCAACTCCTTATATACTCATTCTATCATAGAACTTAGGTGTTAATAGGATGAAACTTGACACATCGCTTTTTCTTTTAAGCTTATTTTGAATAATAGAGCACTACTATCTATAGGAAACTAGCGGCACGCTAAGTTAGTGTCGCTTGATGACGAAAAATGATCCTCTGATCTCAATTGCTAATTTTGATTTCATTCTTGCAAATTTAAATTTGTTCAATTCTATCGGGATTTCCATACCATACGATAGTTTGAACCCCACCGCTCTCTTCTTAGGATCTGTTTTATGGTAGAGTACATTAACAGATAGCCCAGACTCATAAAAGACATATGTCCAAAGGATATCGGGTAAATTGAGTTGTGCTACTTCAAGAGGTTTTGATTGAATGACTATATTTCTTTCAGACATGAG
>JBBIMC010000054.1:0-8474 GCA_037444605.1 Mycoplasmatota bacterium
CATGATGAAAGAAGAAAGACAAATAGTAAAAATAACGTAATGATGTGTAGCTTTTTTACTATTTGTCTTTCTTCTTTCATCATGCAAAGAAGAACCTATTCCCACTGAACCTAACGAGCCTACACCACCGATTGTTATTGAAAAGGAAGTCAAATCGGTTTCTGGTCTCGACAATATAACGATCACGCAAAACGATTACTTCAATCCGCTCAAAGATGTTGTTGTCCTCAATGAAAATGATGAAGACATCAGTTATCTTTTTGAGGTCACAGGTCATATTCCTTATGGTGTCACAGGTGAATATACATTAACTTATAATTTATCTTATGGTGATTCCACCGTGTCTCAATCAAGAACCGTCTCTGTCGTTGCTGGGACCATTAACAGACCCATTAATCCAAGAAATAGTTTAACAGGCACCCAAATTAATCAAGGTGATGGATCTTACCGAATCAACAGTGCTTCAGATCTTGCTCACCCCACAAACCCACAACGAATCGCCCCTGATTTACTGGATGTGGCGGTTCCTTCTAACGGTTGGTGGACATCGCTTTTAGTCAGTAACTATGGCGGTGGTAATGGGATATATACCAATCCATTAAGAAGTGCTTTCTCCAATGCAGGCGCTGAAATCACGAACCCCGGTGCAGGATTTGTTCAATACTGGAATCCTGGTGGCTATAATACCATGGCGAACTTTTCGCTTGCATTACCTGATCTATATGTGAAGGCGAATACGCTTAATGCAGGCTATGAAACCCATGTCATCGATTACTCTGATACGACCGTGCAGGTTGCTATGAGAAATGTCGGTGATCTAAAAGATCATATGGTGTTAAGTTATGCTCAAGGATCTCCTTATGTGTTTGTTGAAGTTGCGAATAGCGCATCGCCTTTTATTACCTTAGCCCCCAATGGAACTGCAGGATTTGAATTCTATACGGTTGCAGGCGATCAAGTGAGTGGCTCAAGTTATCAAGGTGATGGTCTTGTAGTAAGATTTGTTCAGAAGCATATCGGTTATGAAACCTTCCGTCCTGCTCAAGTCGGTCAACCTATTTACGGAGATCGCTACTTTTTGATCAGTACACCAGATGAGACCACATTCACGATTGGCTCAACGAATATCGCCCTGAATTTAAATGAAGGTAACTATTTTTCTATTGCAGCAATCAATACATTAAATGATGCAACATTCTTTCATGACCATGGCTATATGAAGCCATTAAAAGGTGATGTATCTTATGATGTTGACCATGAAACAAGTCTTGTTGAAACCACATACACACTTGCAGTTCAAGACTTAAAAGGAAGTTCGTCTGAAGTGGTTCAATATCTTATGCCTCATCATTACCTCATGAGTGATGTTGAACTTGAAGATTATACATTTGAAACCGTGAGAGGTTTCCTTAAGTTAATGATTGGTCATCAGTTTAAGACAACGCACAGTTTTAATGGACTTCTCCCCGCAATGACGCTGCCTACAAATTCAGAGTTTAGCGAAGCCAACATGATCAGTTATCTCAATGATTTAGATACCCGTACTGAGATCACGGATACAGAAAATTTCTTAAATGAAGATGATCCTTATTGGAATAGCAAAGCACTCTATCCTCTTGCTCAAGGAATTATCATTGCAGATCAACTGGGTAACACTACACTTAAAGCCACATTCATTGAAAAACTGAGATATCTACTTTCTGACTGGTTTACCTTTAGTTCAACATCGGATAAACGTTATCTTTATTACAATGAAACATGGGGTAGTGTTTACTACTCAAACAATGACTTCAATACAGCCTCTGAACTTTCAGATCACGCCTTTACTCATGGTTATCTCATCTATGCCTCAAGTATCCTGGCGAAGTATGATCCTACCTTTGAGGAAGACTACGGAAATATGGTCGATCTACTTCTTAAAGATTATATGAACCCCGTAAAAGACGATTATGATTTTGCATACTTACGTTCTTTTGATCCCTGGGCAGGTCACACATGGGCTCATGGGTTTGGGACATTTGCTGAAGGGAATAATATCGAATCCTCGAGTGAGGCCATTCAATCGTGGGTTGGGGGTTATCTCTGGGCACTTCAAAAGGGTGACCAGGAACTTATGGATGCAGCTATTTACGGTTTCGTTCATGAGCTTAACTCAGCAAAAGTCTACATGTTTGATTATCATGATGTCGTATTTAAAGACAAATATGAACAATATGCGTCTGTCGCGGGGATGATCTGGGGCGGTAAATATGATTATGCCACCTGGTTTGGTGCCAATCCAACCTTCATCTACGGTATCCAGTGGTTACCCAATGGGGAATACATCTCTAACTATGCCTTAAATGATACTGAGTATAACCGACTCGATGCGATCTTTGATAACTACTTAGCTGCAAAGAGTCAAACAATTGATACCTGGTTTGCCAACATGTGGAGCATTCAAGCATTGATCGATCCAAGTGTTGCGCTCAGTCAATTTGATGCAAATAAAATTTTAAATGATGATTATCCAAGTGATCTATCACAAACCTATTATCTACTCAATGGACTAGAGACTTTCGGTAGAAGAACGACAGACTATGTCATGGAACTCCATCCCCATGTTGCTTCTTCAATTTATATCAACAATGGTGAAGTCTATGCGTTGATATGGAATGCATCCGATGTGGTTCAAAATGTGATATTTAATGGACCTAACAATCAAACATACACCATCTCTGTTGCTGCTTCAAGTTTCAGTGCTCACTTATTATCTTAAAGAACTCATTTTTATCAAAACAAAGAGCCCTATCGATGGTGGGCTCTTTGTTTATTGTTTCAGCATGTTGATGAATTAATTGAACAATTCTTTAGGTGTTTCAGTATAATACCCAAGGTAATGATTGATTCTTTCAATCACAAAAATGAACATGGCTTTAATTTCTTCCTTTGAAAGATGACGTAAAGAAACATCGCGATACATGGCTTCAAGTGCGTATGTTAAATCTCTTTGATCAAACGCTTTAAGGAGTCGCTGGTGATTCAACACATGGGGTCGTGTCATTTCGACAGGAAGTTCTGGCATTTCTCCAGAGTAGATGGGTTTGACATCGTTTCTTCGAAATAGCGCATTGGTTTCTACGACATGTCCTATAGGTAAATTAGGGATTTGTCCATAGTTTGGCATGTTTACATTCGTAATAAGTTCTGTTAGTCCCAAGATGGCTTTAAGCTGGAGAATGCCTTCTTCTCCAGAACCACGAATCTCTACGTTTTCTTTGCCTTCAATAATGCGTTTTGCTGATGCATTTCCTCTTTCCTTAATTTGCTTCCGCAAACTTACAGGGGTGAGGAAAAAGCGCCATTTATCAATCGTTTCTTTATCTTTTGTGTACCATTCATGAGGTAAGAACTCCACCAAATGACGGTCTCCCGCTGCAGCAATCACACCAAAACGTTTGAAAAGATCAAACTTGACACGTTCCGCACTACCAAAGGGACCCACATGGACCCAATTGTCCCCATGAACACCCTCATCATAGTATTTATCGACATAGGCTTGATAGATCGGCATCAAATCCATATCTTTGTAGGATGCATAATTAATCCATGTAAAATGATTGATTCCTTGAGGATTAATCAGAATTTCATGTCGGGTCGCTTCAATACCTTTTATTTCTTTTAGTGCTTTAGCAAGAATCATTTGGACATGAAAAACTTCATGACAATTGCCAAATGCCCTAATTTCTGGATAGACATGGTAAAGCATTTGTACACACATCGTCATGGGATTCGTGAAGTTAATGACCCATGCGTTGGGAGCAAATCGTTTAATCTTTTCCGCAAACTCGGCATAGATGGGCATCATGATTAACGAACGGAAAATTCCTGAGGGTCCCGTCGTATCACCTACCGTTTGATAAACGCCCCATTTTTCAGGTGCATGAACATACGTTTCCATCTCATCAAATGTACCCGGTAATATGGAAATGAACACAAAGTCTGCATTTTGTAGTGATTCTTCAAGTGTTTTTGCAACTGTAAACGTCCACTTTCCAACGGCTTGATCGAGTGCCATCATCTTGTTTCCAATAATGGCATTATTTTCAGCAGCTTCTAGATCAATATCATATAAAGAAACTTCGCCACCTATTTCTTTTTCAAGGGCTAAATCGCTCATCAATCCACGAGCCCACAGCCTAGATCCACCACCAATATAGGCAATCTTAACCATTTTCATCGTTGTATCCTACCTTCTATGGTTTATTGATTAAGTCGTATTGAATACCAGCAAAGATTAATGCTGCGAGTCCATAGGACCAGTTTTTATTTTTGGGGATCAGCTTATATCCCAAGTATGGAAACAGTGGCATCGGTATGGTCGGTCCACTGATCTCTGGCATAAAGAGTCTTCCATTTTCTTCATAAAGTGCATCGATAACAGCAAACAATGCTTTTTCTCCTGCGACTTTAAAGGACTCATCTAGAAGTCCTAAACGGAAGCCTTGGAGAAACCCTGAGGCAACAAGTGCCGTAAATGATAATTCACGATACGTTTTACCAACTTTATTGATGACCGTTTCAAAGGCACCATCTAAGCGTTGATACGGTAAAAACGCACTTGCAGTCTTTTGGAATATGGTAATGATTTGGTCTTTTTCTTCATGATCACCGATCGACTCCAAGATCATGGGTAAAGCAGCGATGACCCATCCATTCCCACGTCCCCAGTAAATCTTTCTCTTTGGATAGTGCGTTTTCCATGTCGTCCAATAACTGTGATACCATAGATGATCTTTGGGATCTTGCATATATTTAGCCATGATGCGCGGTTGTCTAGCAGCAACTTTCATCATCTCTTGATCATTTTGTTCTTTCGCATATCGTGCTGGAAAAACAGAAAACATCATGAGGCTGTCGACCCAAATCGATTTCGGGTAAAATTTGCCTTCAAGTGAATTCCCGAGATGATTGACTGAGTCTTCAATAAGTCGTGGTTCTTTCATGATGTAATGAATCACACGATCGGTTAATTTCTTATAATCTTCATTCTTGGTTTTCTTCCACATGTAGTAGGTAATAAGTCCTGGGGCTGACGTATCACTTTGGTCAACACGAGGGGAGTTTGCCACATAGTAGTCACAATACGCCTTTAAGAAAGGTGTAAATTGATCCGTCTTTTGATGTTCATCCAAAAGGGAAAGTGCGTATCCTAAAAGAGCTTCACCCCACATCCACTTCATCTTAGGATCCCATGTTTCCACGATATCAAGTGCTAATTTATTAATCTTTTCGCTAACGTTCATTCGTCCAAACCTCCCTTGTGCATGCATCATGATCTAATGTAAGTCCACGACCACCAAAGGTAATGTCGATCGATTTTGGTTTTCGTTCAATATGAGCAAAACTTGAATCTAATCGTGGATATTCTAAAGGCACGAATTTCTGATCGATCATGAGTGGTATACTCCAACCAATGCGATATGAATGTTCCATGTCTTCTAAATAAATACCAAATCGCGTCAATAAAAGTTCTTCATTTTCCCTTTTCGCGATAAATTCTTTGAAAGATCCATCTTGATCCGATGATCCCATGGTCACGATCATCTGGACGTGCTTCCCATGAACCACAACTTCATCTTCCTTCTTCTCATATGCTTTTGAGAATTGAAGTGCACAGTATGTATCATTCTTCATGAGAAAGATCATCTTGTCCATCTCAATGACTTCATCAAACTCACCAAAGGGGAGATTGACGTGGACAAACAATTGACGTTTTCTTTCTAAAAATCCTTTTCGAGGGGTGAGGTTATAGAGAATAAACACACGACGTTCGTGTTGAACGACTAAAGGATTGATGCCATTACCTACCCAATAAGAGGGAGAGAAGTTTCGGGCAGGATCATCAAACATTGGGGATCCTGGATGGGTTGAAAAGAGATGAATATCTCCAGGAATGGTTGCTTGCCAAAGATGTTGTTGATCACCGAATGCTTTAGGATGATACGCTTGTGCAGTCGCTAACATGTAATCTTTCGTGTGATAAACATACGTGTTAGCTCGTTCAATGGCAACCCCTTGTGTGGCAGGATTGAGGATCTTTACCAATAGGGGAAGTAGTTTTAACTTTCTTAAAATCGGTGCGTTAATCATTTTAAGGTCACGTAAAAAGTTGTTATCTTCTAAGTGCCAATCATTATACATTTTCATCGTCATCATAATAGATTCAGGATTCGTGAAAGCTTCCATCGCCCAAAAATACATACCCTGACGATCGTTTGATTTCTCTTTGATTTCATATTTGACTTCAGAGAGATTCAAACCATTAGATGCTTTAATAACGCCCTTTTCAGTTTGCTCAGCAATACGTCGAATGACTTCAGGGACTTGATAACTCTTTGTTAGAAGAAAGAGCGTTGATAATCTCGTGTAATCATACTCATGGTTTAAAATACCAAACGCTTTTTTGAGTAAGTCGTTGACATCAGCGTCCGCTCCACGCTTTTTTTGTTTCTCATAAGCACGTCCTGATGAAGTGACAAAGTATCCTTCAAATGAATAAAGTGCCATATCCAAAAACAAAAGGTCTAACATCATTTTCGAACGAACGACGATCTTCTGATCTTTCGCTTGTTCGACTAAAAGAACAAGAGGTGCGATATCTTCTTCGTAATAGGTATTGGAATGCCATTCGGTCATGCCATACGTAAAGCGATCATTTAACCAGTGTTCAATTTTTATCTTCGCTTTGTCTAGATGCTCTTTGCCTGATTTTCCATCATTGCTAAATATCATATCAGGGAAAATCTGGCCGGCTAAATATTCGCATGTGTGAAAGATAAGTTGATGATTCTCCGACCAAAAACACATCCCGTCATCGCCGGGTTCATCCATCCAATATTTAAAATTTAGAATGGCTTCTTTAAGTTTTTGGTTCGTCTTATCAGTTAAAAGTTTCTTATAGTCCTTATAGGTTTTAATCAGAACGAGCATGCGGAAATCTGCACAGTCATACCGTGCATTCACAAAATCAACCAATGATAAAAGATTGGTTTCATCAATGGTCTTTCCTTGATCTAAATCCATGATTTCAGGAAAGCACTTGGTATTCATTTTGATGGCCATGCCTACATCTTCTGTCGCCATAAAAACCTCCGTTTAACCAACGATTTGTTTTATTTCAGTAAGTCTCTTATGTTCTTCTTCCGTTAGTTCTTCCTTCTTTTCACGTTTATCAAGGAAAGAGGAAATCTCTAATGTCAATGATTTTGTCAAAACAAAACGTTTTGCAAGGAAATAACCCAAAGTCATTAAAATGACAAATGATAGTGACATGGCAAGACGAATGCCCCAAACAGCTGCATTAGGTTGTGTAGGTGAAGGCACTAAATCTGTGGGTTTCACATAACCAGAAACTGCAAGCATTATCCCAAAAATTTGAATGGCAATCGCGGATGCTGTTTTTCTGATAAATGTCATAATCCCTGAAAATGAGCCTGTAGGACGTTCGCCTAAGACGAGTTCCCCTGCATCCACAGCATCGGGGAAGATGATCCAACTCATCAATTGTGCACCTGCAAAGCCAAGTGCAGTTAATCCTGTTAACGCATAAGCACCGACGATTGGCCAATCTTCTGGATATAAACCGACAAATAAGAATGCGACCACTGCTAAGGGTAACCCATAATAGTAAACTCGTTTTTTATCAATTTTGTTAACAAGTGAGTTGATTAAAGGGAACATCAACAACTGAACTCCAATAAAAATCCCTAAGAATACTGTCGAGGAGCCTGTGATAAGTACATACGTGGTGAAGAAGATGATTCCTGCAGACAGAATGTCCATGGAGATACTTTGGCAAAGATACATATAGACCAATCCACGAAACGCACGAATACGTAAAGGCTTCACAAACGTCTTCATCGAGAAAACTGATTTTTCGACAGGAAGATTCGCTCTTTCTCGCGTAAAGAATCCTATTAAAACAAGCGGAAGGGCGAAGAATATACCAAATCCAATCCCTACAACGATATAGAAAACATTGATACCGAAGGCACCTGCTTTAAATTGTTCAAGCAGTAAAGATGGAACCAATGTACAAACCGCACTTGCTACCGTTGATATAATAAGACGAATGAGGTTTGTGCTATTGCGCTGCTTGGTATCTGTCGTAATTTCTGCAGATAACGAACTATATGGCACCATGACAATCGTGGCGACTGTACTATAGAAAAGATAGGTTGTGATCGCATAAAAGACTTTGACACCTTCAGCTAAACCGCTTCCGAGAGGAAACCACATGAGAAGATAGGCGATAAGGACCATCAACCCACCAGCGAAAATATATGGTCTTCTTCGACCAAACTTGGTACGGGTATTATCACTGATAACCCCCATCAAAGGATCGCTAATCGCATCCCACACTTTAGAGACCATAATCGCTGTCGCCGCAAGTGCTGGGTTAATGCCGATAATATCAGTTAAGAAAATCAAAT
>JBBIMC010000055.1:0-5292 GCA_037444605.1 Mycoplasmatota bacterium
AAGCGTTGCAGGTTATCAAGCAACCCTCCACTACCCCTATCGTATTTTACCCGCGCATCGGATAGATAAAGAAACGACAGGCTTAGTCCTTTTTGCGAAACATCCGCTCGCATTAAGCTATCTTTCATATCTTTTTGAAGAACAAAATCTTGAAAAGATCTACATCTGTGAAGTCAAAGGACTCATCAAGGATGAAGAAGGGATCATCGATTTACCTATTGCACGTGATCGTCATGATAACAAAATGCGTGTCGATCGCATGGGTAAACCTACCAAGACGTACTATCAAGTGATAGAAAAGAAAAAGGAGACAACGCTCCTTAAGGTAAAAATCTTTGGGGGTAGAACACATCAAATTCGGGTTCATTTCTCGTATAAGGGATATCCTGTCGTAGGTGATGACCGTTATGGGAGACCAGGTCCAGATTCTTTAAAGCTTCATTTTCAAACCCTAAAGTTTGTCCATCCAAGAACGGGTGACATGGTTGAAGTTTCTACGAACACACCATTTATGCACCTATAAGCCTTTGGATGATATCACCCATCTGCTTTTGAATATCATAAATTTCAATATAGGGAATGTGCAAGTCTGTGCATTCTTTTTTTATCCGCTGACTTTCCTTCACCATGTAGATCATGAGCTTGTGAAATTCTTTTTCAGGAAAACTCATATACCAAGGATTTTCCATCAAATGTGCGTGCTCTTTTAGTTCTTTTCCTTTGGTCATAGGATCTTGATCGGCATAGCCCAAATAAAGAATTCTTACGTCATTAGGATATTTGTTTAGCAATTCATGTGCATAGGAGGTAAGAAGATGAACACCTTCTACGAGATAATCCTTCTTGTTTTCGATAATGGTTTGAAATAACCCTCGCATGTAGGGTTCAAGTTCACGTGCCACACTTGAATCTGAAGCATCGATATGAATATTGAGTTCTGGATTTCCACGATAAAGCATCATCATGATATGATCCGTTTGGGTCAAAGGCAGATGATATCGTTTCACGAGTTCTTTCGCTACAAGTGATTTTCCTGATTTAGCAATGCCTGTTAAGATATAGAGCATAGAATAAACCTCCACTCCTATTGTAGCACAGGGATGAAAAAGAAGTGAGTTATGACGATAATCGTTTATAATAGAAGTATTGAGGAGGAATATTATGCTTACATCAACATTTATCATGCTTAAACCCGATGCCGTCAAACGAGGACTCACCGAAACTATCTTATCGATTTTCCGTGATCACGGCTACCAAATTATACGTCAAAAAGAGGTCACAGTCGATCGGAATCTCATCCTAAAGCACTATGAAGAGGTCATTATTCGTGTCAATAAACCTTATTTTGAACAGGCTATTTTAGATTTTTTTGAAGGTCAAAAAGTGGTTGCTTTAGAACTACAAAAAGATGGTGATCATGTCATCGAAGATGTCCGTGCTCTCGTGGGAGCAACCGATCCCGTCAAGGCAGATCCAAAGAGTATACGTGGTCAGTTTGGTGATGATTCATTAGAATCATCGATGAGTCAAAAACGTACCTTAAGAAATCTGATTCATGCTTCTGATTCCGTTGAAAGTGCCAAACAAGAACTCGCTCTTTGGTTTCGTTAAATAAGGAGGAACTATGGCTTATTTTGTCATTGCTTTATTAATCTTGGTCTATGTTTTTGAAACGATTATCTCGACATTAAATCATCAGATGCGCAACAAACCTATCCCTAAACTTGCAGAAGGTATCTATGATGATGAAAAGTATCATAAGTGGTTAAACTATTCCTTAGATACCCATCAGTTTTCACAAGTTCAACGTGGCGTTAGTTTGCTCATCATGCTCGCATTTCTTGTTTTTGGCATCTTTGGATGGCTTGAATCTCTGACGAATAATTGGTCAGGAAATGCCATCATGCAGACACTTTATTTCCTTGGTATTTATGCTTTATTCTCGATGATTGTCTCAATCCCTTTTCGTTATTATCAACAGTTTGTCATTGAAGCAAAATATGGCTTTAACAAAACGACAAAGAAAACATTTATTTTTGATTATATCAAGCGTTTAATCCTCAACGTTATCTTTGGTGGGGGGATTATTGCAGGTCTTCAAGCCATCTATCAATTAGTCGTTGATCGTCAAGGTAGTATTTGGACATTTATCGGCTTAGCATGGGTTGCTGCTGCTTTGTTAGTGATGATTTTATTCTTATTCTTAAACCGATTACTGATTAGATTATTCAATAAAGTGACACCTCTTCCCGAAGGTGAGTTAAGAGAAAAGATTGAAGCGTTAGCCCATCAGGTAGGGTTTAATCTTAAAGCTCTTTATGTCATGGATGCATCCAAACGTTCGACGAAACTCAATGCCTTTTTTACTGGCATCGGCAAAACCAAAGAAGTAGTTTTGTATGACACGCTCATTGAAAAGATGTCAACTGATGAAATTCTTGCTGTTTTAGCCCATGAGCTCGGACACTCTGTGCATAAAGATGTCATCCGTATGTTGTCCCAACAACTATTGATTTTAGGTCTTTATGTTGGACTCCTCGGGATTGTTTTATCGGTACCATCCCTTCATACTTCATTTGGATTGACCGATGTCCATGTTGGATTTTCAGTGATTTTATTTATGATTCTTATTTCACCCATTGAATTAATTTTAGGAATCCCACTTAATTATTTATCTCGGGTTGCAGAATATAAAGCAGATGCATTTTCTGCCAGCATCACCTCGAAAGAAGCGATGCGGTCAGCGCTCATTGTCCTCTATCAACAAAATCTCTCTAATTTGAACCCTCATAAATCAGCCATTCTTCTCTATTACAGTCATCCAGCGGTAGCTGATCGCTTAGGTGCCCTTCAATGAAGATATGCCCCTCTCATTCGAGAAGGGCATTTTTTATTTTTTGGCTAAGTATTTTTCTTTCAATGATTGATACGTTTCATCAGGAATCTCTGGATTCCCTTTTGAATAGCAAGACATTAAGAATTCTTTGGCAACTTTTGGATCGGTACAAGCAATATCATGTCTGACTTTATTGCGCTCTTCCTTAAGACGAAGATTCGGAATGGTTTGAGGCTGATTGTTGTTTAATATGGAGCGATAGGCATATAATCCAGGGAGAAACATATCGAGTGCTTCATAGACATCAATGATATCTGCATCATGACCTAAGACTTTTTCGATGAAGTGATACATCGTATAAAAGTCGCTACCTCCATGACCAAAATCTTTTGCAACCTCATGGTGGGTTTCTTTGGGTTCATAAGTGATGACGTTTTCGGCAAATTGTCCCTCTTCAGGATCTAAATTGAGGTAAATGCGTTCCACATCATGAACTAAACTATCTTCACGTGCACTTTCCATTCGTCCTTTTGAACCATAAATTGAAAACCAAATGGAATTTTTCGCTAAATCGCCATGGATGCTTTTAATAATCGCACCATTTTCCAAGGTTATCATCTCAATCCCTGCTGTCGCACCTAGTTTTCCCATACGCGCAGCACGGCTAGAGTAAGGAATTTCAAAACCTACGACAGAGACTGGACGTAATTTGGTGATATGAATCAGAGGTCCGATAGAATGGGTGCAATAAAATGTAGCATACATACGATTTCGCCAATGATTCTTATCGCCATATGTGATATCAGCCCAAATGGGTTCACAATTATGGATATATTCAGCTTCTCCATATTCAAATTGACCTAATTGTCCTGCTTCATAAAGACGTTTCATTTCTCTAGGGGCTGGCATATAGCAATAGTTTTCTCCATAAGCATAGATGCGTTTGGTTTCTTCAACGGTTTCAATGAGTTCTACAGCTTCCTTTAAGGTTTGTACAGGGAGAACTTCTGAGAAAACGTGAAGACCTTTTTTCATGGCTTTGATCGCGAAAGGCGCATGCTCAGTCGCGTAATTGGCTAATACTACTGCATCCATAGGGTGGTTTAAAAAATCATCGAAAGAATGATAGTAACTGATACTGGGATCATTTAAAGCTTCTTTTAATTCCATCAAACCTTTTTCATAATAATCACATACAGCAACCAATTGTGCATTCTCAGCCAGTTTTGTATAGTGAATCATTGAATAACCTCGACCGATACCGAGGACACCGACTCTAACTTTTTGCATCATAACCCTTCTTTCCATAAAGATTGTATCATGTCACCTTAAAAAGCGTTCTTAGAAGTTGTATAATAAATATAATGATATAACAAGGAGAAGTTTATGTGGCAAGATAAGTATAAAAAAGCGATCACCCTAAGCTATGACGATGGCATTAAGCAGGACATCAGATTAGTACAACTCTTAAACAAATACCACTTGAAAGCAACTTTCAATATTAATACAGGATTATCAGGATCAGCCTTCGATTTTTTTATTAAAGGTCATCGTATCGAACACATGGCATTAGAAGATATGATTTCCTTATATCAAGGTCATGAAGTGGCTGTTCATACAGTCACCCATCCCCATTTGACACATCTATCTGTCGATACTATTGAAAAAGAAATTATCGATGATATGAATACGATCGAGCACATGTTTAAACAGAAACCTGTTGGAATGGCGTATCCTTATGGTCATTATGATGATAAAGTGGTGGGTTGTGTAAAATCCTCTGGATTACGCTATGCAAGAACGGTTGAATCTAGTCATCAGACAACACTTCAGACCGACCTTTTACGCTTTAAACCTACATGTCATCATCACGACCCAAAGATTGATGAAATCATTGATCGATTTTTCGCATATGATGGTGATGAACCCCAAATTCTCTATCTTTGGGGACATAGTTATGAAGCAGATGTCGATCAGCTTTGGGACTATCTTGAAGAGTTATTTAAAAAAATCTCAGGACATATAGACGTTTTTTATGGAACCAATAGTGAGGTTCTCCTATAAAAAGCTAAATTGTTATTGACAACAAGCAAAATAGAGAATATAATCAAATTGACTTTGAAAAACAAAGTACACTGAAAAAAAGAGAGTGATTATATGACTACGCTTCAAATCATCATGAGTGCAACTGCAGCGATTCTATTGATCGTTTTAGCATTAACCCTAAAATCGATCATTCGATCATTGCATACAAAACGTCATGGCATCAAATAAGCCCAATATATTGTCTCGTGCAATGTTGAATGGATCCTTTAAGGATGGTTATCTCGATCTTATGCTTTCGGGACTAATCATTCTTTTTGGTCTAGTAATTTTCCTATCACGCACAATGGTATCAGATTTAATTTCAGGAATTATCGCATTATCTCTCTTTCTTGTTTTTCTATTTATCGTTT
>JBBIMC010000055.1:5302-8429 GCA_037444605.1 Mycoplasmatota bacterium
GATGCAATTACAATATGTTGGATTAGTTAAATATAACACGACCACAAAAAATTATATTCATCATTATGGATGGATGGGTCTGATCATTTTACTTTTGTATGTTATATTTTCAATTGTTTATGTTAACCTTGATACCAGTAGTAAATATGGTTTATTGTTTATAAGTGAAGGATTTTTCTTAATGCTTATCTTCGGATTATCTTTCGGTTTAAAGCAGGGTAGATTTATGTGGTTTGGATTATCCTACATCTTGGTATTTCAGTTTGCTTTATACATAGATTTACTGTTTTCACCGTTAATTATGCCATTGATATTGATTTCATTTGGAATTATTTATGCCACTTTTTCATTATGTATTTGGTGGAAGACTATCCATCACAGAAATGAGCGTGAATGATATGAAACATAAGGATGATTTGCTTAACATGATTGACCAGATTGATAAAACAGTTCATTCTCCAGCGCGATTGATCATTTTAAGTTACTTATCAACAGTCGACTCATGCGACCTTGTTTTCTTAATGAATCAAACGGGTTTGACATGGGGTAATCTTTCATCTCATATGGCAAAACTTGAAGAAGAAGGGTATATTTTTATACAAAGAGAGATCATTCAAAAGAAGCCCAGATCGATGATCGCGATTACCGAACAAGGTAAGAATGCCCTATTGACCTATCGAAAATTTATCCAAGAATGGTTAAGATTGACAGCGTGAAGAAAAAACCATCTTGGGCAAAATCTTTGTTTACCGACATTCCGGTGCTTAAAAACCATCCATGGATTCATCATCTGGATGGTTTGTCAAAAGAAGTTTATGAATGTGACCGCACCATCATTCGTTTCTCAAAGGATCAAATTGAACTTCATCAGGAAATAGAACTACTCAGCCAACTTGATCTTACTCCTTTTAGAATTCCACAATACAAAAAAAAGATCAATATACCTGAAGGAATGGTTGGATTTTATCCAAAAATAGAAGGAAAACGCTTAGAAACCGAAAAATATAAAATATTGACTAATGAACAAAAACAACTAATTCATTTTGATCTTGCTCAGTTTTTAAACATCTTTCACGGTTCAAAAATAACATCAAAAACTTACCAAGAATTGAAAGATAAAGGCGATCACTTTTACCCATCTTTTAAATCTTATTTTCTCGATGTTTTTAAAGGCAAACTTAGTACTGAAGAAGTAGCTGCTTTTGTTGACATTATAAATAAAATCGAATCCTATAATAAATCATGTATACCCACACTAATCCACGGTGATTTCACTTCTGATCATTGGTTTTTTAACAATGAAAATCGACTTGTTGGATGTATCGATTTTGAAGATGCAATGATATTTGATCCGGCTTATGATATGGCAGGTATCATGATGAGTTATGGAGAAATGGCCACACTCGATGTGGTAAACCATTATGAATTTCCTTTAGATGAGCATTGGATGGATCGGGTCAATCTTTATGTTATGCTTGTTCCCTATCATCAAAAATTGCACGATTATTTGACCAAAAATGAATGACAATAAGTAATTTTTTTCATAATCATTGAAATGAACCTATTTGATGCTTATAATAGATATAAAGTTTAACTTTATAAAGAAAGAGGGGAAGCTATGCTAACCAAGTCTGAATTACAAAAACTGATCGATGAAGGTCTAGAAACAGGTGCTGACTTCGCAGAGATCTTTTTAGAAGATAGTTTGTCATCTGTGATTCGTGTTAATAACGGAGAAGTGACCCAAATTGACCGCGGAAATACGTATGGTGCCGGTGTGCGCTTGATTCAAGGAGTCGATGAAGTCTACGGCTATACCAATCTTGTGTCTTATGAACAAATTCTTGATGTGGTAAAAAATCTTCGTGCGTCTTTTCAAGGTAAAAAAGTGGCATCTCAACCTTTAGGTGAAGCGAAACCTCATGTTTATAACATCAAAAGACCCATGCATTTAGTTCCACTTGAAGAAAAAACAGAGAAGCTCATGCATTTATCAAATCTTATTAAATCTTATGATCAACGAATCATTCAGGCAACATCACAACTGATTGAAAGTGAACAAAAAGTGTGGATCGTCAATTCACATGGTGTCTATCAAGATGATGTTAGAACCCATACGAGAGTTTTCCTCATGGCGGTTGCTCAAGAAAATGGTGTCATGCAACAATCCTATGAAGGTCCTGGACGTTCGATGGGTTTTGAAATCTTTGATGAAATTGATTTTAATCAACTAGCTGTTGATACGGCGACATCAGCCATCACCTTATTAACCGCAGAAGATATGACCCCCCAAGTCATGCCTGTAGTCCTGCATAATGCTTTTGGTGGCGTTATTTTCCATGAAGCGTGTGGCCATCCCCTTGAAGCGACAGCAGTCGCCAAAGGGTTGTCTCCTTTTGTTGGAAAACTAGGAGAAAAAGTTGGCTCTGATGTGGTGACAGCCTATGATGATGGAACCTTGGATGGAACATGGGGAACCACCAACTTTGATGATGAAGGGAAACCCACACAGAAAAACTTGCTCATTGAAAGTGGTGTTTTGAAAGGGTATCTCATCGATTACAGAAACAGCCGTAAAATGAACATGGATCCTACAGGTTCAGCACGTCGCCAATCCTATAAGTTCTCACCAACTTCTCGAATGAATACGACCTATATCGCACCCGGTAAAGATAAGTTTGAAGACATTATTAAAGATACCAAGTACGGCTTGTTTGCGAAAAAACTTGGAGGCGGAACTGTCGTTCCTGCAACCGGTGAATTCAACTTTGCTGTTCAAGAAGGGTATATGATCGAAGATGGCAAGCTCACCAAACCTGTGCGTGGTGCGATGCTGATCGGCCATGGCAAAGATGTCCTCTTCAAGATTGACCGTGTCGCTGACAACCTCGAGTTAGGCCAAGGGATGTGCGGTTCAATTTCAGGTTCGATTCCCGTCGATGTCGGTCAACCTACCATTCGTGTGTCATCCATGACGGTGGGTGGAGCAGGAGGTAAAAAATAATGTTTACACGTTGGATTGAATTAGGCAAGGCTAAAGGATTAAAAGATCTTGAAGTGTTTGCTGTCAGAAATAAATCACTTGCACTTACCGTGTATCAAGGAAAGCTTGAAAAACACGTGAAAA
>JBBIMC010000056.1:0-8402 GCA_037444605.1 Mycoplasmatota bacterium
CAGTAACCATTCAGCGATTTATGAGTATTTAATCAGTAACTATGGTTATCGCTTACTCATCGGTCTATTCGTGTTCATTGCGGGACTCATCATGATGTTTGGAAGCTCATTTACGTATTTAGGCTTACAGAAGCGTGATGGACTCATCGGTCTATTTGCTGTGTTATTATCCCTTTGGTTAATCGCTGAATCACGTATGCTACAGTTTGTCACCGGAAGTCACATTATTATTGGCTCGATGGCTTATCTAGCTCTGGCAAGTTTTCCCATCCCTCTGCTCGTCTTTATTCATCGTTCGATTGATAAGGTTTATCAGAAGTGGATGCGTGTCCTGTTGGTACTCTTTAGCGTTCAACTTTTACTCATCATTCTCTTTCAAGCAACGGGTATCGCTGGTTTTTATGAAACAGTCATTTACACACAAATATTGATTGGGATTGCGATTGTGACAACGATCGTTGTCTTAGGCATGGTATATCTAAAATCAAAGGACGCATTCGCGAAAAAGTTCTTATCGATTATTGGCTTCTTGAGCGTATTTTTCCTAACTGAAATTCTCAATTTTATTTGGGGATCTTTAGACAATGTGTCGGTATATCTCTCCTTTGGCGTATTCTTGCTATCGATTTACCTTCTTATTAACTTATTTAGAAACGTCATGAATCGTATGAAAGAGGGCTATGAGAAAGAGTTTTATCAACGATTGGCGTATCTTGATCAATTAACCAACGCGAAAAATCGTACCGCATTTGAAGCAGACATCGATCTAATATTCTCAAATCCACAAGAACTCACCAAAGTATCGATCATCTACATTGATATTGATAATCTTAAAGAGATTAATGATGAATATGGTCATCTTCAAGGAGATCAATACTTAAAGGAAGCGTATCAGATGATCAGTCAGCACTACGCTCCTTATGGACAATGTTATCGTGTGGGTGGCGATGAGTTTGCGTGTATCGTTAAAAACATGAATCCTAATCTCTTAAGTGCGATTAAACAGCATATTCAATCAGAACATACGATTGCTGATCATGGACTTGATATTAAGATTAGTTTATCGATTGGCTATTCATCGTTTAGAAGTCAAGATGAGAAGCCTAGTGATCTCATCAAACGTGCTGATGACGCGATGTATTTAGATAAGAAAGCAAAAAAAACATCAACAACCAACCTTGGAAAGTGACATGAACCCATGTCGCTTTTTATTATTCTTATGATATAATTATGAACAAATCAGCGAGGTGAGTTCAATGAATCTAGAAAAAATGAAAACCTGGTATAAAAATAATCATCTAAGTGACGAAGAATTTCAACGTGCCGAAAAACTTCTTTTTGAGCTCGAGGGCTTTTTGCAGGAACAACACTTTCCACCACTTGAAGATTTGACAGAAGAAGAACTGGATATGGTGATCCGCTATTTACTCTTCACTAATCAAAATACCGTTCCATCCTTTGTGATCTTAATGCGCTATTACAGACTCATTGGTCATCATGATCTTTTCATTCATTTAACCAAGTATACAGGGGCCATTGGTGTGGTTGAATCCATATTAAAGAAGTTGGAACGTATCGTAGGTTTAGATCGCGCCAAAGAAATCACGAATGATGTCGATATACCGGTTCTCGGTACTGATCTTTTGGAAATCACGCGCTTTACCAAATCATTTATAGAGCTGCTGGAAACGAAACTGAGCGAGACAGAAATGCGCAGGGTACTTGCAGATAATCATCATCAAATTCCTAAAGAGGCTTTTATGCAAGAAAAGATTTATTATGAAGCAGCTCCCACACTTGAGGCATATCTCAAGGATCTCCATGAGCGTAAAGTGAAAGAACTTACCCAATTTATGGAAGAAAAACGTGTCTGGTTTGAGCAGGAGATCACGCAAGATGTGGTCGACTATGTTAAGTCGAATCAAGAGATTATGTCAGCGGTGCTCAAGGATAACTCACTGTACATCACCAAAATCCCCTATGATACCAAGAAGTTTTTGGAAAGTGATAATGATGATGACCAAGCCTATTATTTATGTCACTGCCCATTTGCTAGAGAAGCACTTAAACATAAGGAGTTTAAAATATCAGCCAATTGGTGTTACTGCAGTGGAGGATTCGCGAAGTTTCCTTTTGACGTCATTTTCGAACAAGATTTAAAGATTGAGATGTTAGAATCAGCCCTTAGAAAAGACGGATCATGCCGTTTTAAGATTGATCTTTCAGGTGTGAATTACAAGAAATAGTTCAAGAATGTCGCGATAGTTAAGGCGTAGAAATTCTACGCCTTTTCTTTTTTAAAGAAAAAGAGTGAAGAAACAGTGAAAAAGGTTGTTATTTCTTCAAAATCGTCATACAATAGGTATACATCAACCATAGTGAGGTAAGTCATGAAGATTTTTAGCAAAATTTTATTCTTAACCATGCTTTCTTTTTTTCTTGTTGCCTGCGAGACCCCTCTTTCAGCAGAAGAAGTCATCGATAAGCTTGAAGTAACGTTCGCTCAAGGAGATTCTTATACATCGGTCACCGCGAATGTGGGATTACCTGTTTCGTCTACTCAAAACGAAGATGCTGTTTTATCATGGTCCAGTGATCATCCTGAAATCATTGATTCTTTAGGACGTGTTGTACGCGCTAATGAAGATGTCACTGTGAAATTAACAGTAACGTTAACCTTAAATGATCAGTCAGTAACCAAGGATTTCTACTTAACAGTGAAAGGTCTTTATCTACCGCTCAAGGTGAGATTTAGAGTCATGGGGGCAACCTATCAACTTGTAGATGTACCCTATGGGGATACGATCGAAGCTTTTGATGATCCTTATGTGGAAGGATTTCTTTTCACAGGATGGTTTATTTCCCCAGAACTGACGGATGAATTTACTTTTGATGATGAGATCACCGAAGATCTGGTGATTGAAGCTAAGTTTGAGATGCTTACTGAAGGCAGTATTACGGTTAATTATTATTTTGAGAACATTTTAAATGATGATTACACACTAGATAATACGAAGACAACCACACAAACCTATGATGTGGGAACGCTCGTGACGGTTAACAACACGTTTACTGGTTTTCAGCTCAACACTTCATTATCAACCATCTCTACAAGCGTCTCTGCAGGTGTTAATAAAGTTTTAAATGTCTATTATACACGGAATCGTTATACCATCGAATTTATGAATGAAGGCGTTTCGGAAGATCAATTTCAAGTCAAGCATGGAGCAACCCTCGCTGAACCCAATGATTTGGTCAGAGAAGGGTATACCTTTGGTGGATGGTCCGTTACCGAAGTGGGAAGAACCCCTTATGTCTTTGGTCAAACCGTCACACAAAACATGACGTTCTACGCGATCTGGACGAGCGAAGATTCATATACATATGAGGGTTATTATACTGGTGCAGATGGGTTAACAGGGTATAGTTTAACAGCCTTTTTAAGAACCCTAGTGAATACCGGTTTTACCCGTGTTGATTATGGTGCATCACGTTATATTCTCGATGAAACCGATCGTGATCCGAATAATGCAAGTAAAGTTATTCTCGTTTACCTAGGTACATCTGTGTCAGGTGCATGGGATGGTGGAATTACATGGAATCGCGAACACGTTTGGCCACAATCTCTCCTCGGTGTTAGTGTGGATAATAACTCGGTTAACCAAGGCTCTGATTTACATAATCTGAAACCTGCCAACCCTGCTGAAAATTCATCGAGAGGAAACAAGTTCTTTGATTTAAGTACTGATGCAGATTCGTATCTCCCAAGAATTGAAGTAAGAGGTGATATCGCACGTATCCTCTTCTATATGGCAACCTCTTATGATTTCTTGAGTTTGGTCAACCGGACACCAGCCACCTATCAAATGGCGATGCTCAATGTCCTCTTAAAGTGGCATGAAGATGATCTGGTCGATGATTTTGAAATGAATCGTAACGACGTGATCTATAGTTATCAGCATAACCGTAACCCATTTATTGATCATCCTGAATTTGCAGAAAAGATTTGGGGACCAAGTACACTTTCAGCAGTAGAAGAGCATCAACCCTTCTATCTGCAGTTTGATGTCATTCCCTTCGTCATCTACACAGCGAATACTCCTAACACAGAAAAAAAGGAATGGTTCTAATTAACCATCCCTAACTCATGAATACTAATCAAAAAGGCCAAGCGGCCTTTTTTATTCGAAAACGGTTGACGTAGCTTTTTTTCCACGAAGTTCTAAGTAGAAATTTGCGAGTGTGGTTTGATAGTATGGCATGACGAAGAACATACCAACACCAAATGTGAGTGCACCGAGTAAAAACCACCCGATGAAACTTAAGATGAGCATAAATAATTCCATCTTATGACCACGCATCATTTCCTGACTCTTCTTGATTGCATCAAGTGCATCGATTCCTGGTTCATCCGCGATGATGTATGAAGTCATGCTATAAGCAAGTGATTTGACAATCCCTGGAATGATCAATAATAATGACCACAAGAAAGTGAACAAGCCTACGAGTAATGTCGCGACAAATGAATTGATGAAGCTACGCTTAAATCCTTCAAGGACAAGTTCAATCTTTTTCCCGTCCGTTTGATTTTCAATCATATCGAACAAATAAATCGCTTGACCCACAAGTAGAGGTCCAGCAATAACAAAACCAACCGCTGCAATCGATGAAGCTGCAGGCAGTGCGGTCACAATCAATGTGACGACGAGGACCATCCAATAACTCTTACGCAATTGGTCCCAAGCATTGCGTTTTAATTCACGATTTGATAACATAATGAATCCCTCCTCAATTAGTTCGTGCATTATCATTATACGATAAGTGAATGGAAAATAACACTAATTTTCTTTTAGAAAACGTTTTATAATTTAAAATAATTAAAAATAATGTAATAGTTAACGAAGCGAATACATTTTTTATATATCGTGGTAAAATAAAAATGAAATCACGAAAGCGAGGGGTATTATGTTAATTATTGATCGTGTATCTAAAAGTTATGATGGTGTTAAAAAAGCTGTAAATGAAGTATCATTATCGATTCAATCGGGTGATATTTATGGATTTGTCGGGCACAACGGTGCTGGGAAAACAACACTGTTAAAATCGATTGCCGGAATTATTGATTTTGAAGATGGTGAAATTCACGTCGATGGTCATTCAGTCAAAAAAGAACCACTTAAAGTCAAAGAAGTCATCGCCTATATTCCTGATAATCCTGATGTCTATGAATCGCTCAATGGATTACAATATTTAGAGTTTATTAGCGATGTGTTTAAGATTGATCTTGCCGAACGGCAACGTCTGATCAATCACTATGCAACCCTCTTTGAAATTTTAGATGTCCTAGCCAATCCTATTTCATCCTATTCACATGGGATGAAACAAAAACTGGTCATTATTAGTGCATTAGTTCACAAACCCAAACTCTTGTTGCTCGATGAACCTTTTGTAGGACTTGATCCTAAAGCAAGTTTCCAATTAAAAGAAATCTTCCAAGATATGGTGAAAAAGGGCACTGCGATTTTCTTCTCTACGCACGTCCTAGAAGTGGTTGAAAAACTATGCAACAAGGTAGCCATCATTAAGCAAGGAAAGATTGTTGCCTCCGGTAACACCCAAGAGATCATTCAAAATCAGTCGCTTGAAGACATCTTCATGGAAATTCAGAAGGAAGTCTAATGTATACCACATTAGTCAAACTCTTCTTAAAAGAGAACATCTCCTTAAAGCGACTGATGGGGTTTGATGTTCGAAAGTCGAAAGTTAAAGCCATTTTAATTGGGTTAGCCTTGTTATATTCAGTAGTCGTTTTTATTGGTTTGTTTGGGTATTTGTTCTTTGATTTAGGAAAGATCCTCGATCAGATGGGACAAAGCGAAATATTGATCAGTTTTCTCTGTGTTTACGTGCTTGGTATGTCGTTATTAATTACGTTTTTTAGAGCGAATGGGTCGTTATTCTACTATAAGGATTATGAAATACTATCGCCTTTACCCATTCATCCAAGAACCGTATTGCTCGCGAAGATGACTGTGCTTTTGGTGATGCTCTATTTAATGAGCTTCGTCATTAGCTTACCGATTATGTTTTCCTATTTTTATTGGAATGATTTTAGTGTGGTTGGTTTGCTCATCCTATTATTGGGATTCCTCTTTATTCCTCTAGTTCCTGTCGTCATTATGTCATTGTTATCTCTAGGCATCGCTCAATTCACGAGACGTTTCCGCCGCAGCAAGCTGTTGAATCTAATCCTTATGTTTGTGGTTTTCATGGGAATCTTCATGGGAAGTTTCTCACTCAATGATATCGAGCAAAATCCACTCACAGGCCAAATCGATTTGTTCAAAGGAATCTCTGAGGTTTATCTCCCCTTTGACTGGTATCGGATCGCGATTCACCAGGGATCTTGGGTTCACCTTCTCTATGTCATTTTGGTGAATGCAGCCATCTTTGGACTCTATATGTATTTCATTCAAGGCCTTGTCCACAAGACCAATCAAAAAGGGATCCGTGTCAATATCAAGAAGAACGGAAAACCTGTGACCTATCAAGAAAAACCTTTAATGTGGGCACTGATTCAAAAAGAATTTAAAAAGTTCTTTAACGTCACGATTTATGCGTTTAACGCAGGATTTGGTCCTGTGATCTTGATGGTAGCGAGCATCGCCAGTCTTTTCTACCAGCAAGATCTCGAACGGATCTTAGGTGAAGCGATGGGGGCTGAGCTTCCATTAGAAGTCATGATCATCGCACTCATCGGATTTGCAGTGTCGATGACGTATACACCCGCGATCAGTTTGTCGTTGGAAGGAAAAAATTTCTGGATTCTCAAGAGCTTACCCATCCAACCAAAGACGATCATGTATAGTAAAATTATCTTCAATATGTTACTCATTGTCCCGATCGCGCTCATCAGTATTGTTTTGTTTGGCATAAGTTTAAGTTTACCGATTTTAAATCAATTGATCATGATGATTTTAGTGGTAGTGTTTGCTGCAGTGATCTCATTCTTTGATGCTCTTGTGAACTTATACACGCCAAAGTTTGATTATATGAATGAAGTTGAAGTCGTCAAACAAAGTGCAGGAGCCCTGCTTGGAATCTTTGGTGGATTTGCCCTCATGGGAATCAATGGTGTGAGTTACTATTATCTCAATGGAACGATGCATGAATCTTTGGTTTTATTATTACTTGTCGCCATTAACGGACTATTACTTGCACCACTCGTTTGGTTCATGGAAACCAAGACAGAAAAAATCTTTAGAACCCTTAAAGCATAGAAAAAGAGGTCGGTGACCTCTTTTTTATAGGTTGATTTCTTGATTATAAAACCCTTCGGGTAAGGGACGATGCGAGATGATCCATGTCGTTTTTTCAGTTAAGGTCTTCACATTCGATAAGACTTTTTGTTCAGTAGCTTGATCAAGTGCAGACGTTGCTTCATCCAGAAGAAGGATCGGTGCTTGGCGAAGAAGCGCGCGTGCGATGGATAATCGTTGAAGTTGTCCTTCTGATAATCCTCGACCTCTCTCCTTTAGAATCGTCTCTAAGCCATGGGGTAAACCTTGGATATCCTCGGCTAAACAAGCAACATTTAAAGCTTCCCATAAGGCTTTCTCCTCAAGCTTATCCCCCAAACAAAGATTGTCTTTAATGGATCCAGAGAAGATGAAGTGATCTTGGGGAACATAGGTAAATAAATGGCGTGTTTGAGGACCTACGGTATAGGTTTGATTGTTTTGTGTCAAGGTGATGTTCCCTTTGGATAAAGGGTATAAACCAAGAAGAAGATGGAAAAGGGTTGTCTTTCCTGATCCAGAAGCACCTGCAATACGAATGATTTCTTTGGGTTGAATTTTGCATGAGAGATCAACAATGACATTCTCATGTCCGTAAGAAAATGTGACCTGATCAAGTGTGAGTTGATCAAATGAGGTAATAGGATAAGCTTGGGTATCTTCTTCAGGGAGTTGATCAAGTGCCATCAAGCGTTCTGTGGAACTCGTCATCGAGTAATAATGGGAAAGCAGTGCAGATAATCCACTAAACGGAGATTGAATATGGCCTACGAGTTGCACAAGTGCCGTTAAGGCACCAAAGGTGATGAATCCCTCTGCTAAACGTATTGAACCAATGATCAGTGCTAATCCATAACCTAAAGCGAAAAATGAGGTCATCGATAATGAAGTAAGTGAGGAGAGACGTTGTTTTTTCATGGTGAGATGATATTTATCCGTTTGACGAAGGTTGAGCTGTTCCTTCACGGTATCTTCCATCTTAAACGATTTGATGATGGGAATTTGTTCAATCGATTCTTGAGTCAGTGCACGAAGGGCAGATTCGCTTTCTTGTAAGCGCTGATGTCTTTTTTTAATCGGTAGCAACACGATTCTTGAACCCAA
>JBBIMC010000057.1:0-8336 GCA_037444605.1 Mycoplasmatota bacterium
CCACCGGATGATAATAGACTTGCCAGTACATATGATAACGGGCAATTAAATAGTTTTCAATCGCGTGGATTCCTGAAAGCTTAAACACGACTTGTCCATCGCGAATATATAACACGCGAATTAAACGGTCAACATCGATATGTCCATAGGCTGCTCCTGTGAAATAAGCATCTCTTTCAAGATAATCTTACCGGTCTACATCAAGTTGACTTGAGATCAGTTGTTCGATTAAGGGGAACTTCTTTTCTTTACGTAAGATCGATGCCACATCGATCGCAAACTCGTGATCGATGCTATCTAAGATTTTTCTCAGTTCTTTATTTTCTAAAATGAGTCTCGCGCCAATCTTTTCGTGATCTACCCCAAAAACATCTTCAAAGGCATGGGAATATGCACCATGACCGATATCATGGAGTAAAGCTGCACTTAGAAATAATAACTGTTTTCTTTCATCTAAGGCTTGTTTGATGTCTGGGACAGTTAAAAAGCGATTTGCGATTTCATAGACACCCAAACTATGCGAAAAACGGGAGTGTTCTGCCCCATGGAACACCATCTGAACCCCCGATAATTGGCGGATGCGACGCAATCTTTGAAATAAGAATGAATCGATCAATTGTTTGATGAGGACATAATCGACATGGATAAATCCGTATAGTGGATCTTTAAAGACTTGTTGTTTAGCTAACTTATTCATAGAACCTCCGAGAGGTGAAAAAGTGCCTTTCTCTAGGCACTATTCGTTAATCGTATACGATTTGACAAGCTCAACTTCGTCGCCGGTCGAAAGCATAAAGGCACTGCCATCATCGGTATCAAGATGACAGTCTAGACGAAATTCAGGATGCACACGGCATAAAACATTGTCGAGAATACCCGCTTTCACACCACTAACTTTGATGCTGACGACTTGACGATCCACAACACCAAATTCTTTCCCTTCTTCTGGTGAGAAATGAATATGACGATCCGCGATGATCACGCCTTCTGAAAGTTCGACTTGTCCCTTAGGACCGACCAATGTTGCAGGACCAGAACCCTTGACATCCCCTGATGAACGAACAGGTGCAACAAACTTAAAGCGAATGGCATCGCTTTTTGAAATTTCGACTTGTGAAGCTTTTCTCACGGGACCTAATATACGAACGCCTGCTAATACTTTACCATCTGGACTCACAACATCGACTTTTTCTTCAGCTGCATATTGTCCTGGCTGGCTCAGTTCTTTTAAGACGTGAAGTTCATATCCAGCACCAAATAAGATTTCTAAATGTTCCTTCGTGACGTGCAAATGACGCCCCGAAATACCCACAGGGATTTTTTTCATGATGAATCCTCCTCTATATACGTAGTGATTATAACATTTTCATGGGTTGTTTTCAACGACTTTATGATAGAATAAAGCCAAGAAAGAGGTGTTGCTATGCCAACGATTTTCGCAAGAATTATCCGTCGTGAGATCCCTGCCCATATCGTGTATGAAGATGACTTAGTCATCGCGTTTTTGGATATTTCCCAAGCGACCAAAGGTCACACGCTTGTCGTATCCAAAGTGGATTATCAAAATATTTTTGACGTTCCAGAAAAGACTGCGAGCCATCTCTTTGGGGTGGCAACCAAACTCGCCAAAGCGATTCAAAAAGCGTTTGGTGCTTCTGCACTTAACATTCTATCTAACAATGGTGAACTCGCTGGACAAACTGTTTTTCACTTCCACCTTCACTTGATTCCCCGTTATGAACGACAAGATGACAATCTTTTTAGACTGAAGAACAATCAAGGGAATCTTACCACCGATGATTATAAAGAAAGAGCCCGTTTGATTAAAGAGGCTCTATCGTAAATCGTACACCACCTGTCACGTTTTCTACTTTAAGCATCAAATTGAAGTGGGTGCATGTTTTTTGTGCGATGCTCATCCCTAGGCCAAACTGACCGTTTTGGCCTTTTTCATAGGGTTTGAAGACGTGATCAATAAACTTTTCACTGATCGGTTCACCATCGTTAAAGAAGGTGAGCTTTTTATTTTTTAACTGAATGACAATCTTTGTTTTAGCATAACGTAATCCATTATCAATGATATTGGAAAAAGCTGTGTAGAAATTTTCTTTAACACCAAAATAGGTGGAATCATCTAAATCGAGATTAAACTCAATCGATGTCCGATATTTTTGGTTGTTGACGATATTGACGATGACATCTTTAATGCGTACATCTTCAAATTCAGTGGAATCTTTTAAATATTCTAGCTTATTGAGCTCTAAGAGTTGTTTGACTTTTTGATTGAGCGTATCCGCTTGTTTGACGATGACTTCAGCTTCCTTAGCATCGGTGATGCCATCACCAATCGCTTCGGCATAGGATTGAATCACCGCAATCGGTGTTTTAAAATCATGAGAAATATTTTGTAGCATTTCCTGTTTGGTCTTATCGGCTGCTTGTATTTCTTGACGCATCTTTTCAATGGCTTTCGCAAGATCAGTGATTTCATCACTACCATCGATTTCGATGGGTTCTTGATAGTTATTACGTCTTAGGACTTGAACTTCTCCTTGGAGTCTCTTAATGCGTTCTACGGTAATTCTTGACCACATAAGAATGATGACGTTTCCCAATAGCACGAGCGCGATAAAGCTGATTCTCACAAGGAGTGAAAATGAACTGCCAAAGGCAGAAAGATAATCTTCCGATGTAAATACGATGATATAGTTATCGTTAGGTCTGCGATCGATACGAAAATAGTAATGTTCACCATCAATTTCAATATGACGTGTTTGACCCGGCCAGATGGACATCATTTCCACAACATCGAGTGCCGTATAATGATCATCTAACACATCTAAATTACTGCTAATGAGCACGATTCCATTAGATGAAATGACGTATCCGTTATATTCAGAAACAGGCGGATTAGAAAAATTTTGTCTTACATCATTCAAGTAGGCTGAAAGTTGTACTTCATTTTGGGATGCTCTAAAATCCGCGAACACGCGGTTTAAAGCAATCATAAACACGAGACTCGTTAAGAGTGTCACGATACTAAAGATTAAGTTAAGCTGGGTGGCTAACTTAATTTCTTTCATAACAAGCGATATCCATATCCATAGATCGTTTCAATTTTTAATTCAGGCATTTTATGTCTTAGTCTTCTTAATAAATCATCGACGACACGATCACTTCCGTAATAGTTTTCGCCCCAGACATGTTTTAAAATCTCTTCTCTAGCAAACGCTTGATTGACATTTTTTAAGAAGAAAAGTAAAAGTTCAAATTCTTTATTGGTCAGTTCAATCGAGACTTGACCATCTTTGATTTCACGACGTGTGACGTTGATTTCATAAGGTCCATAATGGACGATTTCAGATGCTTCCCTTGCTTGATGACGTTTGAGCACAGCTTTAACACGCAAGATGAGTTCTCTGGGTGAGTAGGGTTTGGCTAAATAATCATCAGACCCCAATTCGAGACCCATAATCTTATCCAAATCCTGGTCGCGTGCTGATGTGAAAATCACAGCGGCTGGACTATGGTGTTCTTTTAAAGCTTTGATGAGATCATAGCCACTGATTTCTCCAGTGAGCATAATGTCTAAAATCCATAAATCGACATCATCATCAATGTGTGCCATCGCGCTTTCACCATCATAAAAAACCGTCGTTTCGAATCCTTCTCGGATCAAATACTTTCTAATAATTTCAGATAAATCTTTTTCGTCTTCGACGTAATATATTTTCATAATGACCACCTTTATTTAGTAAAATAAGCGTGCGCGAGCACACTTATTATACCATGGAGACTAAAATAAGAGAGAAAAATGAAGCACCTATAGGATAGCAAAAGAGTATGGGATGTCTATGTTTTTTTTGTGTGAAATGATGTTATTTGATGACATCAACCTTCATATAGGGGCGTAAGACTTCAGGAATGGTGATGGTTCCATCGGCATTCTGATAATTTTCGATAATCGCGATCATGGTTCTACCCACCGCTAATCCTGATCCATTTAAGGTATGAACGTATTCCGTTTTCGCATCTTTGGTTCGTTTGAAACGAATGTTGGCGCGTCGCGCTTGATAATCTTCTGCATTCGAGATGGATCCGATTTCACGATAGGTTTGTTGGCCAGGCAACCAGACTTCGATGTCGTAAGTCTTTGCCATACCAAAGCCCATATCCCCCGTACAGAGGGTGACGACTCGATAAGGAAGTCCTAAACGTTTTAAGACTTCTTCAGAATTTAAAAGCATTTTTTCGAGTTCATCATAGGATTCTTCAGGTTTCGCGAATTTAATCAGTTCCACTTTATTGAACTGATGTTGACGTAAGATACCTCGTGTATCTCTTCCTGCCGATCCCGCCTCAGAACGAAACGCGGTGGTATAAGAGACATACTTGATCGGAAGATCACCTTCGATGATTTCATCTCGAAATAGATTAATCGTTGGCACTTCCGCGGTAGGATTTAAATACCAGCTGTTATCCCCAGCAACGACTTTAAACGCATCATCTTTGAACTTAGGGAACTGTCCGGTCGCATACATGCTTTTCTCATTGACGATATAAGGAGGAATCACTTCTGTATACCCATTTTCATGGGCATGAAGATCCATCATCCATTGAATTAAAGAGCGTTCAAGTCTCGCACCTAATCCTTTATCAACGACAAAACGAGCGCCTGTGATTTTCGCGGCACGATCAAAATCTAAAATCCCAAGTTTTTCTGATAACTCAATGTGATCTTTCACTGGAAAATCAAATTGAGGGATTTCTCCCACACGTTTGATTTCAAGATTGTCGTGATCATCTTTCCCCACGGGAACACTCAAGTTGGGTAAATTGGGGGTGATCGCAAGTAAATATTCGATCTTTTCTTCGACTTGTTTTAACTCATCATCTTTACTCTTAATCTCATCGCCCAAATGAGCAACCTCATTTAACACAGGTGTGACATCGAGTTTTTGACGCTTCATTTCACCAATTTTTTTCGATGCTTCATTTCGAAGTGCTTTCTTCGCTTCCACATCGATGATGATCGCCTTTCGTTGATTGTATAAATCAACAATCTCATAGAGATAAGAAAAATCACCATTTCGTGTCGATAGACGTTTGATCACATCCTCGATATTTTCAACGACATAACGTAAATCTAACATATATATTTCCTCCTTAAGAATAGAAAAACGCCCTTAAAAACGCTAAGGACGTATCATACGCGGTGCCACCTTAGTTCTAGAGAATCTCTAGCCCTCAAACATCTTTAACGCAGACTTACGGACGGGATTAGCGTCACTAGGAAAGTGGATTTCTATAAAGCTTTTTCAAATGCTTTCACCAACCGCATTCTCTCTTGATCAAAGCGTCATATACTTTTCTTTCTTACGTGTTATCTCTATTATAATGGGAAGCCTAATAAAAGTAAAGAGACCTATTTGGCTTTCCGGTTGATGAGGGCTTGAAGATCATCTTTGAGTTCTTCTTTTTGAAGACCAAAATCGAGGATGGCTTCAATATAATCGACCTTATTTCCCACATCATAACGTTTTCCTTGAATATCGTAACTGTAGACCTTTTCGGTTGCCATTAATCTTAAAATCGCGTCGGTGAGTTGAATCTCATTACCAGCACCTCGTGTTTGGTTCTTTAGGTAATCAAAGATCCCTGGGGTAAGGATGTATCTTCCCCCAATGGCTGAACGGGATGGTGCTTCTTCGACTTTAGGTTTTTCAATGACGCCTTTAAGTTCTACAATCGGTCCTTTTTGACCGTCTTTAGGGATACATATGCCATACTTAGACGTATTTTTTAGCTCAACTTCCATCGTACCGAGTACCGTGGAGTTTACCTTTTCATAGACATCAACGAGTTGTTTAATCGCAGGACGATCTTTACCGACATACATGTCATCCCCTAAAAGGACGGCGAAAGGTTCCCCACTCACAAACGCTTCAGCTTGGAGGACGGCATGACCTAAGCCGAGTTGTTCTCTTTGACGAATGTAATGGATGTTTGCACCTACACCGATATTCTTGATTAATCCATATTCAAAATGCTTATTCTTACTTAAGAGAATGGTTTCGAGTTCTAAATTGGTGTCAAAATAGTCAATGATCGCATTCTTATTGGAACTTACGATGAGTAAGATATCAGTAAGTCCACTTTCGACGGCTTCATTGACGATATATTCTATCGTTGGATGATCGATGATCGGTAAAAGTTCTTTAGGTAATGCTTTGGTGATGGGTAAGAAGCGTGTGCCGTATCCGGCAGCTGGAATCACTGCTTTTCTAATCATGGGTTCCCTCCGTAATCGTGTCTTTGGTTGCTAAGCGATAGGTGATATAAAATCCTACGATAAAGAGAAGACCTGCACTCACCCAAGTTACCCACGATTGGTTGAAAACATTGTTTTCCGTGGATGTCTGGAGTTCAAATAAAATATTGAAGGGTGAGATGAAAATAATCCCTAAAATCGCAAAATAAAAATGAACTTTATAATGCTGTAAAATCTGATACATGATTTTTCCTACGATGATCATCCCTGCGATCACGCCGATGATCAAGATGAGGAGTAGGGGTAAAAAGTTGATGACTTCTGTAAAATTGCCTGATAAAAGTGCCGCGCCAAAATCATCGACGAATGAAATTAATAAATGAAAATAACCAAGAGCCATCAAAAGGGTTGCTGCCGAAAGGCCAGGAGTGATTAAAGCAGCTGCCGTAATTAAACCAATCAAAAAGACAACAAGATAATATGTCCAGTCTCCTGAAGTTGCTGTAGACTCTTGAACAAAGAGAAACAACACCATAAAGATCATTGAGAATGCCATGACAAGATAGTGATGCCAGACACGTTTTGATTCTTTGATCTCTTTGGTCACACTAGGAATCGCACCTAAGATAAACCCAATAAAAAGAAGGGTGAAGGGAATGGGGAAGTTTTCAAAAAAGACTTTGATAAATAAGAAACCTATCACATAACCTAAAATGACACCCACAATGTATTGCCACACGGACAAAATCGCTTGAATGGGACGTTTCGTGAAGTTATTGAGAGCTGTAATCAGTTCTGTATATATTTTAAGGATTGTAGCAACCATCGAACCCGATATTCCTGGTAAGATGCTGCCAAGTCCTACGCATGCGCCTTTAAATATTTTGATAAGATGGTTCATAATGGCTCCTTTGACTCTATTTTTAGTATACATGATAATCCTTCATTTTGTATGTCAAAAGGATTTCAAAGACATGATAAACTTCAAAATCACCTAGGTTTATCTTTCCTCTTTATGCTATAATGATATCGGTGATAACATGGCAGAATTTATTGAAATCCTTAAATATATTATCCTTGGGATTATTCAGGGAATCACAGAAATCTTTCCCATTTCCAGCAGTGGGCATTTAACCCTATTCTCTCATTTCTTTGAGATGGATATGACAGAATTTTCCACCTTTTTGATGATTACCAATACCGGATCATTTCTCGCCTTACTCTATTATTTTAAACGAGATGTTGGTCAGCTCATTAAAGGCACTTTCTGTTATTTAATCAGAAAAGATGAAACGGGAAAAGAAGATTTTATTTATGTGCTAAAGTTAGTCGTCGCAGTGATTCCTGTGGGGATTGCAGGGCTACTTTTAAAAGATGTCTTACCCAATGATTTATTATCGGTAGGATTTGCGTTATTGATCACCTCTGGGTTACTTTATTATGTCTACCAACAAAGAGATATCCAGTGGAAAAAAGAGATTACCTGGAAAAATGCGTTGGTCGTAGGGGCTTTCCAAATGTTTGCAATCTTTCCGGGGATTTCGAGAAGTGGAATTACCATTTCTGGTGGACTTACCCAAAAAATTGAACTCAAAAAAGTCTTACGGTTCTCGTTTTTGAGTTATTTGGTCATTTCAGTTCCCGTATCTATTTTGGGGCTATATGAAGCATTAACTGCAGGTGAATCCATTCATTATGTAGGTTATAGTCTCGCCTTCATTATGAGTTTCATTTTCAGTTTAATCGCTGTAAAATTCTTATATGAATACGTCAAAGTAAAGAACTTAATTTATTTCTCTGGGTATTGTTTAGTCGTAGGGTTAATCGCTATTGTTCTTTATTTCATTTAATCATAACGCGTCTTCCGTCAAGTAGTTATTATAAGATTTTAAACTCCTTTATTATAATAAATAGATGGCCACTCTATAAAAGAGCAGCCATTTTTTTACATGATAGTTAAGTATTTTATTTTCTATACAGATGGTATCGTAACACATTGTTTAATATTCAAGATATTTAAATTATTGTAGGGTAAGAGATACGCTTTAAATAATTAGAGGGTATA
>JBBIMC010000058.1:0-2348 GCA_037444605.1 Mycoplasmatota bacterium
GTTCTACTAAATCTTTATACGTTTCTACATGTTTAGGATTGACGCCTTTATGTCTAACATAGAGTTCTAAACTTTCAACCGGAGGTAATGCTTGATCGCTTTGGAGTAGAAAATGTTTCGCATCACTTGCCAGTTGCTGCCTGAAATCAAAGAAAACCCAATCGGGATGAATAAAGAAGTCTTCACGTGCTTCTAAATGACCAATATCGAATAAAGAATCTGAGAAATCCATGCCTCTTAAAAGTTTTTTGACAATGTTTTTGTCATATCCTTGAAATTCCAAATATAAAGCTTTCATCTGATCACCTATGCTTAACGATTCTACTTACACTATACCATGTCAAAATTAGGATGAACAGGGCGTATACGCCCCATTCGTACATAGATGTTTTGAAAGTGATTTTCATTCATTTTCATAAATTTCATCATGAAAACATGTTTGGTTTCAAAAAACATGAAAGACAAATCATCATCTCGCGTTATAATAAAGATAGTGATCCGTTAAAATTTCATCTTTAAGAGGTGCTCTATGAAACATCATGAAGACCATAAGTCAGTCATGAAACAAGCGATTGAGAAAGCCCGGGAAACCATGAATTTAAATATTGGTGGTCCTTTTGGTGCAGCGATAATTGATCAGAAGGGTGAAGTCATCGCGGTGGCTTCTAATTCAGTTTTAAAAGATCATGACCCCACAGCGCATGCGGAAATGAATGCCATTCGTATGGCAGGAGAAAAACTGGGGACCCACGATTTAACCGGGTGTACCATTATCACCACAGCATTTCCCTGTCCGATGTGTTTAGGGGCGATCGTCTGGGCGAACATTCATCATGTCATCTACGGATGCCGTCCTGAAGATGCGGATGCGATCGGTTTTCGCGATGATGTCATCTATCAACTCCTTAGAGGTGATATGAAACATCAAGATGTGTTATCATTTGATGAAGAGTTTAGAAAAGACTGTTTATGTCTTTTTAAGGAGTACAAAGAAAAACAAAAGGAAATCTATTAAAAAGCCAACCTCGCGGTTGACTTTTTTTCTTTTATTTATCGCCCATCGTCATCGCCATCACCGCTTTTGCTGTATGGAGTCTGTTTTCAGCTTCTTGATAAACGATGGAATGCGGTCCATCGATGACCGAATCTTCGACTTCGTTACCGCGATCTGCAGGAAGGGCATGCATGTACTTCACGTTTGGACTTGCAAGTTTTATCATCTCTTCAGTACATTTCCAAGATTTATAGGATTCAAGTAAATCATCAATAACTTGTGTTGATTGATTATTGACCCAGCTGCCCCAATTCTTTGGAATCACGATATCAGCATCTTTATATGCTTCTTCCATATTGTGGGTTATTCTAAATGTTCCCCCATGAGCTTTCGCATTTTCATGGGCCTTTTTGATCGCCCATTCGGGAAGATCATAGCCTTCTGGATATGCGAGTGTCACATCCATTTGATATCTTGGGAATAAAAGAATTTGTGATAGCGGAACACTAATCGGTTTTTTATGGCTTTTCGCATACGCCCAAATAATCGATATTTTGACCCGCTTAGTGGATGGGAATACTTCCTGAATCGTCATTAAATCAGCAAGTGCTTGCATCGGATGATAAAGGTCATCCTGAAGATTCATAATGGGGACAGATGAATATTTCGCCATTTCTCTTAAATATTTATTGCCCACTTCCCAAAAACAGTTACGACAAGCAATCCCGTGACCATAGGATGAAAGAATGATCGCGGTATCCTTCGCACTTTCACCATGAGAAATCTGCATCATCGATGTATCCAAAAACGTCGCGTGACCTCCAAGATGGGCAAGACCAGCTTCCATCGAGTTTCTCGTACGTGTCGATTGTTCAAAAAACATCAAGAATGCTGTCTTATGCAAAAGATAAGGCGTTGGTTCATTATGTAAAAACTTATACTTTAAATCTTTTGATACTTCTAATAGAATATCAATCTCGTGATTACTCCATTCCTCTAGGGTAATAAAATGTCTTCCTTTAAACCGTGGTTGCATCATTTTTCTCCTTTCACATGCAGGGTGTATTGTTTGGGTAATGCGGCATAAAATGCACAAGCTTTAATAAGTTCTTCTTTTAAGGTGATTTCATTGGGGGCGTGAGCCTGATCTTCATGACCTGGTCCAAATCCAATGCAGGGAATTCCAAAACGTCCCATGATGGACACACCATTGGTGGAAAATGTCCATTTGTCAATGATGGGTTTTTCTTTAAATAATCCTTGGTAAATGTGGTCAGCCGTACGAAGGACTTGATGATCTTGATCGAGTACCCACGTTGGAAAATAGGATTGGGTAGGATAAGATAATCCCGTA